>JBEDKU010000495.1:0-7906 GCA_041172045.1 Verrucomicrobiota bacterium
GCCCCGCACCTAACATTCTCATCGCCACCCCCCTTTCACCACTCCCCGTCGGCGAGGGCTGGGTCGTTTCATTGTTGAAGGGCCTCCCCAACACCTCGGCGAGCGCCCGCACCACCGAGGACAGCTCCTACGAGATCGGCAAGGTCGAACCATTCCGCGTCGCCGAAATCAAATCCCTAACCATCGCCGATAAACCCCGCGAGGTGGTCGTCGAGTTCAACCAACCGCTGCCGGAATCCCTGCCGGTCGATTTCCTCTCGAAATGCATCGAGATCAACCCGCGCCCGGAAAACCTCAGCGCCAAAATCGACGGTCGCGAGATCCTGCTCACCGGAAATCTCACGGAAACCGACAAATATTCAGTCACCTTCAAACCGCCGTTCACCTCGAAGGCCGGTCTCGACCTCTCCCGGTCATTCTCCAAGGACATCGCCTTCGAGCACCTCGATCCCGAGCTCATCCTCCCCTCTGAAAACCAGGCCCAACTCGCCAACGGCAGCCGCACCTATCGCGTCCAAACGGTGAACCTCACCAGCCTGCACGTCCGCATTAAGAAGCTCACCGGCACCGACCTGATCCGCGCCTATCAGGGTTACCGCCACTACACCGGCAGCGGCCACGACGGCGAACAAATCCAACCCACCGCCCCCCTGCCCTACTCGCTCGTCGCCGGTGAAACCGTATTCGACAAGGAAATCACCCTCGGAAATCCCGTTGATACCTCCAAGGAAATCACCCTCAACTGGAACGAGATCCTCCCCAAAGACCTCCGCAACGCCGCCCTCTTCCTCGACATCACCGGCGCACCTAACATCGACAGCGGCGAGGAAGGCCGCCGCGGCACCCAAGCACTCATCCAGCTCACCGACATCGGTCTTGCATGGAAACTCACCGCCACCGAGGCATTCATCTACGCCTTTTCCTGCGACACCGGCGCACCGCTCCCCAGCGTGAAAATCGATCTCTTCGGCGAAGACGCGCTTTCCCTTCAGTCCGCCACCACCGACGCCTCGGGCCTCGTCACCGTCCCGCGCAGCGACGCCGCACGCCACCTCCACGCCTCGCTCGGAACCGATGGCTATCTCACCGCGTTCGACTCCACGCTCAACACCGTCGGCCTCTGGCATTTCCCGATCCGTTATTCCTGGAACAAATCCGCCGAAGCCACCCGCAAGGCATTCCTCTTCACCGACCGCTCGCTCTATCGACCCGGCGAGACCGTGCGCATGAAAGGCATCATCCGCAACCAGCGCGGCAACGCCATCGAACTCGCGAAAAACAGCCCGGCCCGCGTCGTCATCGTCGATCCCACCGACAAGGAAATCCACTCCAGCCCGGTCACGATTTCCGAGTCCGGTTCATTCGATTTCACCTACACCTTGCCCGCCGGAAAAACCGGCACCCACTCGCTCCGCCTCGAATACCCCGAGGAACTCACCCAGGCCGAAGCGCTGGAGGACCAATGGGAAAAACAAGCTGCCATCCTCGCCAGCGCCCGCTTCGAGATGCCGCTGCGCGTTGAGGATTTCCGCCGCAATGCCTTCGAGGTCGGTCAAACCATCGCCGCCCCCGCACCGGGAGCCACGTCGATTTCCTCCGAACTCACCGCGAAATACTATCAGGGCCAGCCGGTCGCCGCCGGGAAGGTGAAACACTTCAGCCGGGTCACCGCGCAGAATCCCTATCCGGAGCGTTTCCGCGACTACCTCTTCGGCAACCACCGCATCGACGACTGGACCTACTGGTATCACTACTTCGGCTACCGCTCGGACGACGAGGAAAGCTCCGACAGCGCGGCCTCCCAGATCCAAGGCGAAACCCTGCTCTCCGCCGATGGCAAGGCCACCCTCACCGTCGCCATCCCGCAGGCGGAATTCCCCACCACCCGCGAAGTCGTCATCTCCTCCGAGGTCACCGACGCGAACAATCAGACCCTCACCTCCACGGCGGAGACCACCGTCCACCCCGCATCCGTTTACATCGGCGTTTCGCGAAATGACAAACTCGTCCGCGCCGGCGAAGCGTTGCCATTGAAACTCGTCGCCACCGACACCAACGGCGAACCCTTCCCCGGAGCTGTCAAAGTCACCGCCACCCTCACCCGCGAAGTGAATTCCTCGGTGAAATCCCGCACCGACTCCAGCGCGACCACCACCCGCAACGACGTCACGGTGGAAACCGTCGTCACCTCCGAGCTCCTCCTCGATCCCGCCGCCTCCGCCGGCCATGGCACTCCATTCATCGTCACCCCGAAGTCCAACGGCCGCCACTTCCTCACCGTCCGCGGCACCGACCCCGATGGCCGCGCGTTCGCCACCGTCACCTACTTCAATGTCTATGGCACCGAAGAATATCCATGGCTCTACGAAGACGGCCTGCGGGTGAAACTCGTCGCCGAGAAAAAATCCTACAAGCCCGGCGACACCGCCCGCGTGCTCGTCCTATCACCCATCGAAGGCACCGCGCTCGTCACCGTGGAGCGGGAAAAAGTGCTGCGCTCGTTCCAAGTCGAACTCAAGGCCGACAAGCCCGTCATCGAAATCCCCATCACTGACGACGACGCGCCTAACGCCTTCGTCTCCATCCTCATCATCAAGGGCGCCAAGGAATCCGCCCGCGAGCACAAGGAGCCGCAACTCCGCCTTGGTTATTGCGAGCTCATCGTGGAAAACCTCCGCGACCGGTTGGCCGTGACCCTCGAAGCGCCAGCCACCTGCCGCCCCGGCGACGAAATCACCCTGACCGGCACCGTCATCCTCGCCAACGGCCAACCCGCGGCCAAGGCCGAGGTCACGCTCTACGCCGAAGACGAAGGCACGCTCGCCGTCATGGGCTACGAAACGCCCAAGCCGATGGACTACTTCTACCGGCCCCGGAACCTCGACGTGGAAACCGGCACCTCGTTCGAGACCTTCATCTCCGAAGACCCGAACATGCAGGATTTCTCCAACAAAGGCTTCTTCATCGGCGGCGGCGGCGACCTGAGCAAACTCGCCGACCTGCTCCGCAAAAACTTCGATCCCTGCGCGACCTGGGCTCCCGCGCTCGTCACCGATGCCGACGGAAAATTCACCCACACCTTCAAGTTCCCCGACACGCTCACCCGCTACCGTCTCATCGCCATCGCCCATCAGGACGCCGCTAGATTCGGCCATGTCGAGTCATCCGTCATCGTGAAAAAGGACCTGATGCTGGAGCCGAAAACCCCGCGTTTCGCCAATCAAGCGGACACCTTCAACTCCCAGGTCCTCGTCCAGAACGCATCGACCTACACCGGCACCTGGGAGATTAAAATCAGCACCGCCAGCGGTCAGGAAACCCCGTGCGCCGTTCCAACAGGTTCCACCACCGAGACTGTCACCCTCGCCCCCGGCGCATCCACCACCGTCATCTTCCCGACTCGCGCCGACAACACGGGTGAAGCCGTGCTCACCTTCCAAGCCACTCCGGTTTCCCTCAGCAACGCGAACCTGACTCCCAAGCTCACGCACGATCTATCCGACGCCGTCGAGTCCCGCTTCGCCGTGCAATACCCGATGCCGCTGCTCCGCCAGACCAAGCTCGTCACCCTCAACAAGCCCGCCAGTAAACTCAATCTCCGCGACTCACTCGACGGCCGACTGCTAGACGGCACTGGCGAGATCGACCTGGAGTTCGCCCGTTCCCCGCTCGTCGAAGCCGCCGGTTCTGTCGATTTCCTGCTTCACTATCCCTACGGCTGCGTCGAACAAACCACCTCGTCGCTCATCCCGTGGCTCGCTGTGGAAGACCTCAGTCCTGTCATCCCCCGCTTTGCGAAAATGGATGAGAAGAAAGTCGCCGCCGCGATCCAGGCCGGCGCCGACCGCCTGCTTTCCATGCAGCTCCCCGACGGCTCGTTCGCCTATTGGCCCGGCGGCACCCAGACCGTGCCATGGGCCACTTCCTACGCCGGCATGGGCCTGATGATGGCCGCCGACAAGGGTGCCAACGTCCCCGACTCCGCCATCGAGTCGCTCACCAAATACCTCATCGAAAGCCTCCGCGGTATCGCTAACGAGAAATCCCCTTACGCGCTCGAAAGCCACATCCGCACCCTGATGGTCCTCGCCATCTCCGGCTCGCCGCAGCCCGCCTATCGGAACGTGCTCGTCGACCGCATCGCCGAGCTCACCCCCAGCGCCCGCTGCCTGCTCGCCACCGCGATCGCCACCGAGGAGGAGGACAATGAAGAGAATCTGGCAGTCGCCAAATCCGTGCTCACTTCCAAAGTCCCCCTGAAGTCGAAAAACGACGACTGGATGCCCTGGTCCGCCGATGAGGCCTATCAACTCATCGCCTGGCTCGCCATCGACCCCGAAGGCCCGGAACCCACCAAGTCCCTCGACCGCATGCTCCACAACCGCAATCCTTACGGCGCATGGCACACCACCTGGGTCAACGGTTGGAGTCTCATCGCCATGGCGGAGTATGCCAAACACCAGGAACTCAGCGACACTCCGGTTTCCCTCGCTTTCGAAACCGCCACCGGCACCGAGACCATCACCCTCAGCGAAGAGCAGCCCACCGCCATCCGCTCCTTCAAGCTAACACCCGACCTCAAGCTTGCCCTCAGTGCCAACCAAAGCGCCTGCGTCCGCATGAAAATCGCCGCCAAGCCGCAGATCATGCCCACCCAGCCCGTCGCGAAAAACGGCCTCTCCATCGACCGAATCTACGAACGCATCAATGCCGACGGCTCCGCCACCATCCTCACCGAGCCACAAGTCGGCGACCTGATCCGCGTCTCACTCCGCGTCACCCTGCCCAAGGACTACAGCCGCTATCTGGTCATCGAAGACCCGCTGCCGTCGCTGTTTGAAACCGTCAACGCCGACTTCAAATCCCAGCGCGCCGCCGTCGGCATCCGCACCAGTGAGAACGATTGGCAGGTCAGCCACTCCGAGCTCCGCACCGATCGCGCCTCGTTTTTCCTCGACGAGGTCTGGCGAAAAGGCACCTACACCCTCACCTACCTCGCCCGCTGCACCATCGCCGGCCAGGCCACCGCCCCGCCCGCCAAGGTCGAGTCGATGTATGATCCGGATAATTTCGCGCTCTCCGCCTCGCGGGTTTTCACGGCGAAGTGAGCGCCACCGCCTCTTATCGCACCACTTCCGTGCCCACGCCGCCGTCGGTGAAAATTTCCAACAGCAGCGCGTGCGGCAGGCGGCCGTCCACGAAGTGAACCTTGCGGACACCGGCGTTCAGCGCGTCCACTGCGCTGCGGATTTTCGGGATCATGCCGCCGGAAATCGTGCCGTCCGCGATCAATGCGTCCGCCTCCTTGCGGGTGACGGACTTGATCAGCGTGGACGGATCCTTGGGGTCGGAAAGCAGGCCGGGAACGTCGGAGAGATAGACGAGCTTCGCCACGCGCAGTTCCTTCGCCAGCGCGGCGGCGGCGAGATCCGCGTTGATGTTCAGCGGCTTGCCAGTGGCCAGTTCCGCGGCGAGCGGGGAAATCACCGGCACGATCCCGGCGTTGTGCGCGGCGTCCATGTGCGCGAGCTGGCAGCCCACGACTTCCCCCACGCGGCCGATGTCGATGCGGTTTCCATCCGCGTCGGTGCCTTTGATTTTCTCCCCGAGGAAAACGTCATTTCCCGGAATCCCCACCGCCTTGCCGCCGAAATCGCGGATCATGCGGACCAGTCCGGGGTTGATTTCCTCCGACAAAACCCGGGCGACGATGTCGATCGCCTCATCCGTCGTGACGCGGAAACCGCCGACGAATTTCGCCTCCAGTCCGGCCGCCTCCATCGCCGCGGAGATCGCCTTGCCGCCGCCGTGGACGACGATGGGGTTGATGCCGGCGACTTCGAGGAAAACGATGTCGCGCATGACGCGGGCCACCAGATCCGGATCCTCCATCGCCGAGCCGCCCATCTTGATCAGGAACGTCATGCCGCGAAAGGCTTGCAGATAGGGCAGGGCTTCGATGAGGGAGTTGGCTTTTTCGATGGGGTCCATGGCAGGCGTGAGTGGTTTTCCCATCACCGGAGGGAAGTATCAAGCCTGTTGAAAAGCCACCACATGATACGCCCGCGTTCCATTGGCAGCCCGCAGGAGAAAATCCTCTCGCGCGGCGGTTCGCGTTGCGCTTCATTCATGGCGTGAAAACGCTCACCTCCTCCCAGCTCCATGAATCCCTATCCACCGCGCCACCGCTGCTTCTGCATGTGCTGCCGGAAGAACATTTCGCCGCCCGCCGCCTCGACGGAGCGATGAACGCCTGCACCTACGAGACGGCCTTTCTGGACAAGGTGCATGAATTGGCTCCAGACCCGCATACGCCGATCGTGGTCTATGGCGAGGGCGCGCCTTCGCTGGATTCCGCGGATGCGGCCGCGAAACTCGTCGCGGCGGGATACACTAACGTCGCCGACTTCCGGGGCGGCCTGCGGGAATGGGCGGCGTCCGGCCTGCCCGTGGCGACTTACGCGCCGCTGCCCGCAGCTCCGGTCTTGGACGGATCGTTTGAAATTGAACCGGCCAGCGCGATCCGCTGGACCGGGCAGAATCTCTTCAACCATCACGAGGGCACGGTGAAACTTGCGGCAGGATCATTGCTGCTAGAGCATGGGAACCTCGCAAAAGGCGAGTTCACCATCGACATGAATTCCATCGCTTGCAGCGACCTCTCGGACAACACGCTGAACGCAATGCTCGTGGGCCATTTAAAGACGAGCGATTTTTTCCAAGTGGCGGAGCACCCCACCGCAAGCTTTGTGGTGACCGCCGCAACGCCAATCCCGGGCGCGACCGACGGCATGCCAAACTATGAAATGACCGGGAGTTTGACACTGCGTGGAGTGACGCGGGAGCTGTCATTCCCCGCCGTGATCGCGGCCGCCGACGAGAGTCACGTCACGGCCCAAGCCCACATTCAACTGGACCGCACGCTGTTCGGCAGTCGTTACGGCTCCGGGAAATTCTTCGCCTTCCTGGGCAAGCATGTGGTCAACGACCTCATCCAACTCCATCTCAAGATTCAAGCGGTCAAAGCTTGAGAAATCATTGGGGCGTCCCCATCCGCCTTTTTCCCCGTGCGCGGAGGACGGTGAGCAGAGGAAACGCAAGCAAGCCCGGATGTCTCTCAGGCTCTGGGCTTCTCAACGCTGGCTTTGCCACTACGCGCGTCGGACACTTTGAAACCGAAATCTCCCAGCCCGTCCGGGTTGTCGCGGTTCAGCCCTATCAGCACATCCCGCGCGGAGCGAAGAGATCTTCAACGAGCCCTATTCGGCGAAGATCGGTGGAGAGCCGTAATCGAGACTTCCGGCAGATGGTTCGCGATACGGTCGCACGGTGCTCAATCCCCGCATGGCCTGGCGTAATTGCGCTGCTAGGAGGAATAGTCACGCTGATATCGCTGCTTCCTAGGTCGAAACAAGAAGCCGAATCCTAAAGATAGGTTTGGGCGATAGCCCCGAACCCATCGGTTGCTGGATGACCCCGAAGCTTTTTTTGTTGGATATGGGTTCCCCCGTCTTTCTTCCGGGAAGATCTCCTTCCATCCAAGAAACCGCTCTTTGATCGGAAAAAGACGTTCTCCGGTGCAAAAAAGACGTTCCCGCCCGCGGCTCGGACGTTCCACCAGTGGCGGCAGGCGTTCCGCCTCCCCGCCGGGACGTTCCGGCGGCACCGGCAGACGTTCCCCGGTGCCGACCGGACGTTCCCGAACCCCAGGAAGACGTTCCCGAGGCGCAAAAAGACGTTCCCGAGGCGCAAAAAGACGTTCCGCGTTTGGAATCTCAATTTCCCCGCCGGTTGAGCCCGACGGCCCGGGAACCAGAGGGAGTGTCAGTAATTTTGTGTAAATGATTTTCGCGCTGAATTTTGTTAGTGATTGTTGGGCATGCGGTCTTCGAACTCGATGGTGAAG
>JBEDKU010000496.1:0-3896 GCA_041172045.1 Verrucomicrobiota bacterium
CGGCCGCCTCGGCGCCGATTTTCTCACAGGAATTCCTAACGCCTGAGAGGTGGACCGGGCCGATCCCGCACAGCAGGTCGTCGTCGGTGGAACTGAGCACGGCGACTTCCTGCGGGACGCGCAGGCCGACGCGCAGGCAGGCGCGGATCACCTCGCGGCCGCCGCCCCACGTCAGCACCGCGACGGGCCTGGGCAGGGAGGCGAGCCAGGCTCCGAGCTCGCCGATGTGGAGGTTCCAGTCCGGAGAGATGAAGCCTTCGTGGACCTTGACGCCGTGCACCGCGCAGTCGCATCCGGCGGCGGCGACCGCCTTTTGATAGGCGTTGCACTGCCTCGCCACGTATTCGAGTCCGCGCAGACTGAGGTAGGCGAAGTGCCTGAAGCCGCGGGCCAGAAAATAGTCGGCTGCCATCCGGGCGGCGGCCTCGCTGTCGTTGCAGACGCAGGGGAATGGCTTGCCGGGCAGGCGGATGCCCGAGACGTTGACCACCGGGACCTTGCTGCGGCGCAGTTGGGCCGCCACTTCCGGAGTGCCAATGCGGGCGATGATGCCGTCGCCATGCCAGTCGCGCGGCAGGGCGGTGGAATCGTGCAGACCGCGGGCTTCGACAAAAAGGTGCCAGTTTCCGCGTCCCAGCGCGTATTTCTGAATGCCGGTGATAATGCCGCGGCCCCAGGCGGTCGAGGTGTCCACCAACACCGCCACCCGTTTGATGTCGCCACTTTCACGGGAGACTGGTAGGGGCCTTTTTTGACTCATGACGCAAAATCAAAGAAATAGAACGCGATCCCGTCTAGCGCGAAATCAGGGTTTGTTCAGAATGGCGGCTCGCACAAGCTCCCGGGCCGACCGAGAATGAAACGTAAAATCCCACATCTCCGCTGGATCATCGCCTTCGCGTTGTTCCTCGCCGCAGTCCTGAATTACATCGACCGCAACGTATTCGCCCTCATGGCGCCGACGATCCAAAAAGATCTCGGCATCGATGAGAATGAATACGCGAACGTCCTGAATTATTTCATGATCGCCTACACCATCGCCTATCTGCTATCCGGACGGGTGGTGGACAAGCTGGGCGTAAGGCTGAGTTTCGCGCTCTTCGTCGGCTGGTGGTCGATGTCCAACGCGCTCACCGGCCTGGCGCACTCGCTCGGCCAGATCAAGGGCTTCCGTTTTATGTTAGGCCTCGGCGAGGCCGGCGGTTTCACCGCCTCACCCAAGGCGGTCTCCGAATGGTTCCCCGCCTCCGAGCGTGGAATCGCGGTGGGGATTTACAGCGTCGGCGGTGCCGTCGGCGCGACGCTCGCCCCGCTGATGGTCGCCTACATTCCGGAATTCATGCAGTCGGTGAGCCAGTCGCTGTCGGGCGTTTCCCCAGGGCTCTCGGCCTGGATCGCGGATGTGCACGGCTGGCGCTGGGTGTTCGCGGTTTCCCCGTTGCTCGCCGGCATGTGGCTGGTTCTCTGGCTCTGGCTCTATCGCAAGCCCGCCGAACATCCGCGCATCACCAGCCAGGAGCGCGATTACCTCGCGGCCACCATGGAGAAGCCCGTCGCCGCGGCGGATGAGGAACAAATCCCGGAACTCCAGCTCTGGAAGCGCGTGCTCTCCCAGCCCTTCGTCTGGCGTCTGATGGTCGCCCGCATGCTCACCGACCCGGTTTGGTATTTCTATCAATTCTGGATGCCGAAGTACCTGCACTCGGTGCACAAGCTCTCCCAGAAGGAGCTTGCCATCATGTGGCTGGTGTTTCTCGCGGCGGACATTGGTTTCCTGCTCAGCGGATTCCTCTCCGGCCGGATGATCAAAAAAGGCAGGAACCCCGCATCGGCGCGCCTGATCATCATGCTCTCCAGCGCGTGTCTCGTGCCGCTGTCATTCTTCGTGCCCGCCATGCAATCCGTCACCGGAGTGATCGTGATCGGCATGTTCGTCGCCTACGCCCACACCGCGTGGTTGGGAAACCTGACCTCGCTGGTGGTGGACATCACGCCCAAGCGCATTCTCGGCACCGCCTTCGGAGTCATCGCCTGCGGCAGCACGCTCGGCGGCATGTTCATGAACAAGACCGTCGCGGCATTCGTTAGTGACAAACCGATGAACCTGCCTTCGTTCCTGGAGTGGATCAACAGTCATCGCTCCTACGACTCGCTGTTCTACATCATGGCCTTCCTGCACCCGATCGCGATCCTGCTCATCTGGAGTCTGCGCAAGCGCGAGGCCGCGGGCTGAAATCCAGATCATCCATCATGAAAACCATCTCGGAAACCTATGACATCGTCGTCTGTGGCGGAGGACTCGCCGGCTTCTGTGCCGCAGTCGCCGCCGCCCGCAACGGTGCGAAAACCTGCCTCGTCCATAACCGCCCGGTGCTCGGCGGTAACAGCTCGTCCGAAGTCGGCGTGACCCCGCACGGGGCCGCCGCCTTCCATGCCTACGCCCGCGAGACCGGCATCATCTCGGAAGCTCTCATCGAGGAGCGCGCCACCAACCATGCGGAGATTTATGAAAACGGCTGGACCAACAGCGTCTGGGACATGGTGCTATACGACATCGCGGTGAAAACCGAGGGCCTCACGCTCCATCTCAACACCGACATCCGCGGCGTGGAGAAGCGCGACGACCGCAACATTTCCGCCGTGCTCGCCGTCGTCCAGAACGCGGAAATCGATCTGCGCCTCGAAGCCAGAACCTTCATCGACTGCACCGGCGACGGCATCGTCGCCGACGCCGCGGGTTGCACCTGGCGCATGGGCTCGGAAGGGAAGGACGAGTTCAACGAACCGCACGCCCCGGCCATCGCCAGCGCGGACACCATGGGCAACTCCATCCATTTCCTCTGCCGCGACATGGGCCGTCCGGTGCCGTTCAAAGCGCCCGATTGGGCGGTGAAACACGAGGACGCCTCTTATTTCTATCAACAAGGCCGCCTGCCCAAGGACGTGCGCGGCGGCTTCTGGTGGATCGAAATCGGCGTGCCCCATCACACGATTTATGATGCGGAAACCATCCGGCATGAACTCACCCGCCACGCGCTCGGCGTGTGGGACTGGATGAAAAACAAGGACCCGCTCACCAAGGACAAGTGCGCGAACCACGCGCTCGACTGGATCGGGCAGGTCCCCGGAAAACGCGAGAGCCGCCGCGTCATCGGCCGCTATTTCATGACCGAGAACGACGTGATCAACAAGACGGTCTTCCCGGATGAAATCGCGTTCGGCGGCTGGTTCGTCGATCTCCACACGCCCGGCGGTTTGTTAGCGAAAACCTCCGAACCCTCCGCCGCCGCAGGCGGGCATGAGGACGAGTATGATACCTTCAGCGATTATTCCGCGATGTCCTACTGCGGGCCATACGGCATTCCGCTGCGCATCCTGATGGCCAAGGATCTGGACAACCTGATGATGGCCGGTCGCAACGTCAGCGTCACCCATGCCGCGCTCGGCACGGTGCGCGTGATGGGCACCACCGCGCTGATGGGCGAGGCCGCCGGAGTGGCCGCCGCGCTTGGTTTGGAGAAAGGCCATGATTTCGACCAACTCGTTTCTGAGGACATCGTCGAGATCCAGCAGCGTTTGTTAGCCAATGGCTGCTTCCTGCCGAACTACCGGCACAACGAAGTGAAAGACCTCGCCCGCCGGGCGAAAATCACCGCCACCAGCGACGCGCCCATCCACGGCGTGGCTCCGGAAACTCCGTCGTTCCACGAGGGTTTGGCGGTCTGGAGAGACCAGCCGCAATACAACATCGAGCGCCTCGAAACCCGCCGCGGACAACTCGTCGCCACCAGCGGCGGGCGCATCGATTCCATCGAACTCTGCCTCGCCAACGACTCCGGCTTGCCGCAGACGCTGGAAGTCGAACTCCACCGCGCCGATCACATCTGGGACTATCG
>JBEDKU010000497.1:0-3235 GCA_041172045.1 Verrucomicrobiota bacterium
TTCGTGATTGTTGATGGATTTCCCAAAGGCTCCTCGATTGAGATCCAGCCGGAGCGGAACCGGATCGTCGGCTGGGTAAAAAACAACAACGGCGGCGTGCCCGAGAATTTCGCCAATCACTTCATCGTGCAATTCGACCAGCCATTCCTCGATCAAGGAACTTGGAAGCCTGGCTCGAAGCCGTCGAAAGAACTCAAAGCCGAAGATAAACATGTCGGCGCTTGGGTGAAAATCGATCCCAAGAAAGGCCCGGTGACTTTCCGCGCCGTGTCATCGTACATCGATCTCGCCCAAGCGGAAACCACGCTCGCCAAGGAAATCGGCGACAAGGATTTCGACGCGGTGAAGGATGCGGGCCGTCGGCGTTGGAATGAAGTCCTCGGCAAGATCGAGATCGAAGGCGGTCTGCCCGACCAGCGCCGCACGTTCTATGCGGCGATGTACCGCTCCACGCTGTTTCCCCATCGCCTCAACGAGCCGGGAGCTGACGGCAAGGACCGTTATTACAGTCCCTACGATGGCAAGGTCCATGAGGGCGTAATGTTCACCGACAGCGGCTTTTGGGACACCTTCCGCTGCGTCCACCCGCTTTTTAACATTCTCTTCCCCGAACTCAACGAGCAGATCCTCCAAGGCGTTCTTGCCGCCTATGATCAAAGCGGCTGGCTGCCCGCCTGGGCTAGTCCTGGCCACCGCGGATGTATGATCGGAAACCATGCCTTCTCGTTGTTCGCCGACGCCTGGGCAAAAGGGAACCGCAACTTCGACGCTAAGAAGGCCGTCGAGGCCATGCTTCACGACTCATCCCGGCAAGGACCGATCGCTTCGATCGGTCGCGACGGCGCCCCCTCCTATCTTGAGCGCGGTTATGCCTCTCATGACGTGACCCACGAGTCTGCCGCCAAGACTCTTGAATATGCCTATAACGACTACTGCGCGATGCTCCTCGCCGAGGCCGTCGGCAACAAAGAGGCCGCCGAAACGTTCCGCGCACGGACTGATAATTTCAAAAACGTCTGGGATCCCGAGGTGAAGTTCATGCGCGGCAAACTCTCAAACGGCGAATGGATGCCCGATTTCGACCCAGCCCGCTGGGGCAGCCCGTTCACCGAAGGCTGCTCATGGCATTATACCTGGAGCGTTTTCCACGACATTCAGGGCCTCATCGATCTGGTGGGCGGCGACCAGGCGTTCACCGGAAAGCTCGACGCCGTGTTCCAATCCGAGGTGCGGGTCAACACCGGAGCCTATGGCCGTATCATCCACGAGATGGCGGAAATGATCGCCGCCAACATGGGGCAATACGCCCATGGCAACCAGCCCATCCAGCACATGATCTATCTCTATGGATATGCCGGCCAGCCATGGAAAACCCAAGCGCGCGTCCGTGAAGTGATGAACCGCCTCTATTTCCCCACGCCCGACGGCCTCTGCGGCGATGAGGACAATGGGCAAACCTCCGCCTGGTATGTTTTCAGCGCCCTCGGCATGTATCCGGTCAATCCGGCGAGCGATGAATACGTGATCGGCAGTCCGCTGTTCGGCAAGGCTACCATTCACCTTGCCGACGGCAAGACCTTCGTCATCAAGGCGGACACCAATGGTCCGATGCGTCCCTACATCCAAGAGGCGAGCCTCAACGGCCAGCCGCTGGATCGCTGTTTCCTCCGCCACGGCGAGATCGCCAAGGGCGGCGAGGCAGGGTTCCGCATGGGCTCCCTCAAGAATGAAACTTGGGCCACCGGAAAGGACGCTCGTCCGTCCTCGCAATCCCGCTCCGCAAAATGATCTAACGAAATACTTCTATTGAGCTCGGCCTCACCACTTTCGCCTTGGGCGTGCCAGCGCTGATGAACCCAGCCAATCTATCAAATTCTATAAACTAACCCAATGAATCAAAATCCCGCTCGCTCCGACAATCGCTTCGCGTTCATGACAGTCACCGCGCTGTTCTTCATGTGGGGCTTCATTTCCTGCATGAACGACCTCTTGATCCCCAAGTTCAAGGCGGACTTCAACCTGACCCAGTTCCAGGCGAACCTGGTGCAGTTCGCGTTCTTCGGCGCCTATTTCCTGGTCTCGCTGGCCTACTTTCTGATCTCCGCAGCCAAGGGGGATCCGATCAACAAGATCGGTTATAAAAACGGCCTCGTGCTCGGTCTTGTCATCGCTGGCATTGGGTGCCTGCTCTTCTATCCGGCAGCGGAAACCAAGCAGTATGCCTTGTTCCTCGGCGCACTGATCGTGCTCGGCTCGGGCATCACCATCATCCAAATCGCGGCCAATCCTTACGTCACCATCCTCGGACCTGAGGAAACCGCGCCATCGCGCTTGAATCTCTCGCAAGGCCTGAACTCTCTGGGCTACGTGATTACTCCACTCATCGGCGGCGTCCTGCTTTTTGGCTCGAAGGATCTCTACACGAGCGCCGGTGGCGTGGGTGCGGTGAAAGTCCCGTATGTCGGCCTCGGCATCGCCTTCATCCTTCTTGCTGCTATTTTCAAAATGATCTCGCTGCCGAACTTCCGTCAGGAAGGCAAGGTCGAGGCCGGTGTCAAAGTCTTCCGCCACAAGCATTTCATTTGGGGCTGGTTCGCCATTTTCTTCTATGTCGGCAGCGAGGTTACTGTTGGCAGTATTCTCATCAACTACCTGATGGATCCCAGCGTGATGGGCATGCCCGAGGATACTTCCGCTAAATTCCTCTCGTTCTACTGGGGCGGCACGATGATCGGACGCCTGATGGGTGCTATTTCCCTCAGCAACATCCAGCAATCCCGGAAATATCTTTTCATGGCCCTGGCCGCCATCGCTGCGACGGGCGTGATTTTCGCCAACGCCACCTTCAAGGAAAATCTCACCCACGGCCACTTCATCGATCCGATGACGATTCTCCCTTATGTCGGCATGGTGGTGATGAGCTTTGCCTTCTTTGTCCTCGGCCGCTCGAGTCCCGGAAAAATGGTTGGTTTGTTTGCCTTGGTTGCGATGGCCCTCACCGCGTTCTCGATGGGCACGAAAGGTGAGTTCGCCCTCTGGTCGATCATCGGCATCGGCTTGTTCAACTCGATCATGTGGTCGAACATTTTCAGTCTCTCGATTCGCGGCCTCGGCAAGGACACCAGCCAGGGCAGTTCGTTGCTGGTCATGATGATCGTCGGCGGCGCGATCATGCCACTCATCCAGGGCGCCTTGATGGATGCCTTCGGCGTGCGGACCTCACTCTCCATTGTCT
>JBEDKU010000498.1:0-10107 GCA_041172045.1 Verrucomicrobiota bacterium
CCCCGACCTATTTCTATATCAATGGAAAGTATGACAGCATCTCGAACCAGGGCGACGATTCCCGGGCGGTTCTCAAGCAGGTGGACGCCGGAACCAAGGTCACTTTCGAAAGCTTCGACAAGCTGCCGCAGGTCTGTGTGCTCTCAGGCTCCCTGCAATACGGGGCGGGTCGCGAGCCGCGGATCGCCTGGAATGCCAACGATCCCATGCCGATGGAGCTTCTCGCCAAGCAGAATCCCAGACCGACCGTGATCCCTAACGTTCGCACCCGCGAGGGTGTCCGGCTGCGTTGGTTCGATGAACATCCGTCGAATCGTGACTCCGGTTCGCTCGCTGGGACCGCTTATCTTGAAGACGCCCTGTTGGGAAATTGGAACCCACGTGCTTCGTTTATCGCCCGCTCGCCGTGGGAGAACATCGGCGGGGTCGCGCCTTGGTTCTTCGGCGCCTATACCCGCGATCTCTACGATCAGGCGGTGAGCTGGGACGATCAGGTGCCGGTTCCGCGGAACGGCCGCTATCACGGGAATCCCTTCGGCCCGCCGCAGGAAGGGGAGGAGAGCTACGTGCTCTTCGACGTGCCGCGCAACGAGACGGGGGTTGTTTCGTTGGGACAGTTCCAGCATGTGAAACTCTCGGAACTCGTCTGGCAGCCGTCGTACGCCGTCGGGAACTCGCTGGCGGATCCACGCCTCGGTACCGGCGGCTACAAAGGGCTGGCCCGTACGTCGCCGGTGCTGGCCAATGCGGCCTCGGCGAAGCTCGGCGGATTTTATCAGGATGAAATCGGCTGGGCGGCGGAGAACATGCAGCGGTCGGCGGCCAAGGGCGACTGGGCCGATACCGGACGCGCGATCCTTGGCGACCTTCCTTCGGGCGACAACGTCGTTTATGACCTTTCGTTCGAGGCGAACCGAGCGCTGTGGGATCGCTACTTTCTATCAAGTGGAACGGATGAGGAAAAAAAGAACTTCCTCGCTGATCCCACGAAGCACCCGCTGCCTAACGCCCGGATGTGCCTCGCTCCGTCCACGCTCTCGTCGGCATCGGACGCCACGCTCGCGGATTTCCATCGATCGGCCTATCAGCTCATGGTGGACGGCGCGTTCAATGTGAACTCAACGCGGGTTGAGGCGTGGAAGGCCCTACTCGGCTCCACCCGCCGCTCGGGCTTCGGCACCGGAGCGAACGTGCCTTTCCCGCGTGTATTGAATCCGCCGGGCGACGCGTGGAAGGACGGCGACCCTGTATTCGGCGACGGCGTGTGGGACGGCTACCGCGAGCTAACGCCGGACGAGATTGACCGGCTGGCACGCGCGATCGTCGATCAAGTGAAATTGCGCGGGCCTTTCCTTTCACTCGCAGATTTAGTCAACCGCCGCCTCGCCGAGAATGAGACCGGGAAAATGGGCGCGCTCCAGGCGGCGATCGAAGCCGCCGGCCTCAATGCCACGCTGACGGCGAACTATCCGCTCACGAACACCAGCTCGCTGCCGGACTACAGCCACCCCGACAACATCGCCGACGCCACCCGCATGGAGCAGACGCTTAAACCGGCGTCGAAGGCCTGGGGCGCTCCGTCCTATCTGACGCAAGCGGACGTGCTGCAAGTCCTCGGCCCGGCGCTCTCCGCCCGCTCGGACACGTTTGTGATCCGCGCTTACGGCGACGCGGTGGACGCGTCGGGAAACGTCCAGTCACGCGCGTGGTGCGAGGCCGTCGTCCAACGTACGCCGCAGCCACTTGATCCGGATGACAGCGGGCTCAATCCGAAGCTCGCAGGAAGTCCCGGCGATTTCGGCAGGCAATTCGTCATCACCTCGTTCCGTTGGCTTGCGCCCGGGGAAATTTGAACTGAAATGAGCGTATGAAGTTTTTCCCCGTCCTTTTTCTTGGGATCGCAATCGCCGCGGCGGAGGAGAAACCGAAGTCCGCCGAGCGCCATGTCCGGTTTCTCGCAGTCGGCGAGCTCCCGCCGTTCCGCCAGGAAATCCGGGACGACGTCCGCTACGAACTCGAACCGCCGGAGGGAAGCATCCCGCCGCGTGAGGTGAGGGTCGGCTACGGCGGGGAGAAAACCCAATCCGCCACCCTGCGCCTCGGGCAGATCAGTCCGCCACTCGTCGCGCCCGCCGGCGGCGGACCGCTTTTGCTGCGCCGACTCGGTGAGAAAGACGATTCACCACCGTGGCTCCGGCTCACCCGCCCGGAGAGCGATGATTTTCTGGTCATCCTCTGGCGTGCCTCGCCCAAGGGCACCTGGAAGGAGGCGGGATCCCTCATCATGTCGGACGGTCCGCTCTCGGCGCCCGCCGGCAGCGTACGGGTGGTCAACGTCGCGCCGGTCGATGTAGGCATTGTCATCGGCAGTGAAAAGCTCGTGCTCTCCGCCGGGAAAACCTATCAGCGCCAGGTGCCTGCTGGTCCGGATCAGATGTTCCAGATCGTCGTGACCGACGCCGCGGGCAGTCCCCGCCGCCTTCACAGCGGCACCATCACCCAGAATCCGGGCGAGCGCAGCCTGGTTCTCGTTTACCGCGCGGATGGCGAGGCCTCGCGCCGCCCGGTAAAAGTCTCCGTCCTGCGAGAGCCCGCGCCTGCAAGGCCGTTAGTTCCAGGGAGGAAAGAATAGGGCTTTGGGACTCTCGTCTTCGCTCACTCGCCGGGGATTTCAGCTTCGACGAGCTTGGCCAGCAGCACGAGAGATTCCTGCCACCCGAGATAACACGCCTCGACGGGGATCATCTCCGGGATGCCTTCCTGCGTGATTTGCAAGTCGGTGCCGCAGAAAACCGGCTTCAGCACGATGGTCACGGTCATTTCGCCGGGCAGGTTCGGGTCGTCGAATCGGTCGGTATGAACGATGCGCTCGTTCGCCACGAGTTCGAGATAGGTCCCGCCGAACAACATTTCGCTGCCGGTGCCGAAGTTCGTGAACGACATCCGGAAGGTGCCGCCGACCTTGGAGTCGCCGTGATGGACTTTTCCGATGAACCCGTTGGGGGGGAGCCATTTCACCTTGGCATCCGGATCCAGGAAGGCGCGGTAAACGCGCTCCGGCGGTGCCTTGAGCACACGGTGAAGACGGACGGTGTGGGAAGGGTCGCTTGAGGCCATAAATGCTCGGTTTACTTTACAGTTCGCCGGACGCGCGTGGAATCAGCAATGTGCCAGCCGTCGAGGCAGGCGGGATTCGAGCGAAAAATTGCGAACCTCTCTCAGAGCGAGAAGAAGATCACAAGTGCCGCGAAGATGATGCTCAGAATGGGCCAGGCCATGGGATTGAGGAGTGGTGAGGGATGAAGGAATTCAATCAGAGAGGCGACAACTGAGTCCAGTCACCGGTTTTCGGATTGTCCTCGGCACTGATCCAGACGTTGGCGGTCATCAACTGGACAACCAGCACGACGAGCGCGGCCGCGAGTCCGACACCGGAAAGGATGTTGGCGAGGCCTTCATTGCCTTCGTCCTCATCCTCGTCGTCAGCGGTCTTGAGGGTGGCCATTTGGGATGGCGAGGAGGAGGCGGTTCCGAGCGGTTGGGTCGGGGCCTGTAGTTGCACCGTGGCTTTCGGAAGCGCCATGGTTGGCGCGCCGGTAGCTCCGCCGGGCCGGACGGCTGCGGTCGGTGCGCCGGATGCCGCAAGACGAATCGTCGGTGCCGGCGACATGGCGGGAGCGCCAGCCGTGCGGAGGGGAATGGTGGGAGCCGGCGGGCGGGGTGCGCCGCCCGTGGTAGGCGTCGGAGGAGCGGTGGGGACCGGAGGCCTGACAGGCGGAGCCATGGGCACGGTGGCCGATGGCACTGCGGGAGGCGCGTCGGCGGCCTTCAAGGTGATCCGGACGGTTTCCTTTTTCAGGGGCACGCTCGACGTCTGCTTGGACGGAGCTGGTGGTTGGTTTTCGTTATCGCTCATGCGCTCAGAGGGTTTTGCTTCCTTGGGAGTGACTAAGACAACTTGCCGCGCCCCTGTCAAACCCCCAGCTCACGATTTCCGGGAAATTTTCCCGACGCCCAAAGTCGGCTTCCGGGAGAAATTTTTGATGCTCTTTCCCGCGCTCCGTGTTTCCTATGGGTGCAGCAACCATGTCCTCAGAAAAGACCGCCATCACCCCCACCCGCGCCGCTGATTTTCCCGAGTGGTATCAGCAAGTCATCAAGGCCGCCGACCTCGCGGAAAACTCCGAAACCCGCGGCTGCATGGTGATCAAGCCCTGGGGCTACGGCATCTGGGAACTCATCCAGCAGCAGCTCGACCGCCGCTTCAAGGCGACCGGCCACCAGAACGCCTATTTCCCGCTGCTCATCCCGCTTTCCTATTTGGAAAAGGAAGCGGAACACGCGGAAGGATTTGCCACCGAGTGCGCCGTGGTCACTCACCACCGGCTCGAAGCGGTGAAAGACCCGCTCACGGGGAAAACCAAAATGATCCCTGCCGGCGAGCTCGCCGAGCCCTATGTTATCCGACCGACTTCCGAGACCATCATTGGTGCCGCCTTCGCCCGCTGGATCGAATCCTACCGCGACCTGCCGCTGCTCATCAACCAGTGGGCGAACGTGATGCGTTGGGAAATGCGCCCGCGGCTTTTCCTGCGCACCGCCGAGTTTCTTTGGCAGGAGGGGCACACTGCCCACGAGACCAAGGAGGAGGCCATCGTGGAAACGAAAATGATCCACGGGCAATACGAAGAATTCCTTCGCGACCACCTGGCCATTCCCGTCATCCCCGGCGAGAAAACCGAGAACGAGCGCTTCCCCGGCGCGGAAATGACCTTCACCGTCGAAGCGATGGTCCAGGATTGCAAAGCCATCCAGGCCGGCACCTCCCACTATCTTGGGCAGAATTTCTCGAAGGCGCAGAACATCTCCTTCACCGGTCGCGACGGCACGGTCCAGCACGCGCACACCACTTCGTGGGGAGTTTCCACCCGGCTCATCGGCACGCTGATCATGGCGCACTCCGACGACGACGGCCTGGTGCTGCCGCCGCGTGTCGCCACCCAGCAGATCGTCATTCTGCCGATCACGCCCAAGGAAGACACCCGCGAGGCCGTGCTCGCCTCCTGCCAGGCGCTGGCCGAGACCCTCCGCCATCAGACTTTCCATGGCGATCCGGTCCGCGTCCACGTCGATACCCGCGACCTCAGCGGTGGCGTGAAAAAGTGGGATTGGATCAAAAAAGGCGTGCCGATCCGCATCGAGATCGGTCCGCGCGACATCGAGACCCGGAAAATCTGCGTGCAACGCCGCGACCAGCCTATCTCCGAAAAAGACTTCGCCGACAAGGAATCCTTCATCCAGCGCGCCCCCGAGATTCTCAGCGAGATCCACCAGTCCCTGCTTGCCCGCGCCACCGCTTTCCGCAACGCGAACATCACCTTCTGCACCCGCCTCGATGTCTTCCACGCCCACTGGGCCACGGAAAATCCCGGCTGGCTCTACACCCCGTGGGCCGGCACCCGCGAGCAGGAGGAGGAGCTCTCCAAGCAGCATAAAATCACCATCCGCTGCCTGCCCATCGCCGAAGCCAAGCTCCCGGAAACCCTCCACGCCACCAGCGGCAAGTGCATCCTGACCGGTGAGGAAACGACGACCTTTGCGATCTGGGGCCGGAGTTATTAGTCGGTGATTTCTGTAGATTGCGATCAGGAAACCAGCCGCGAATCCGGCTGAAAGGGGGCCCCGCCGTCGACTTTGATTTCGGGAAACCGCGGGTGCGCCGGGTTGAGCAGGTAGTTCCACTCGCCCGGCGTGACCACGGACGGGACGGCGAGCACCGCGCTTCGCAACAAGCGCAGCCACGTGTCGCCGACGGCCTGCGAACTGGAGTTGGTTTCGTCCGCGCTCCAGCCGGCGGGGAGTTGGCTCGGGTCGAGGTGCTCCACCGCGTCCTCCTGGATCTCGACGGGCACCCATGAAAAAAGTCGTTTGAAAGCCTCCGGATCTTCCAGATGCACCAGCACTTCCAGCGTCGCCAGCGAAAGAGACGATGACGTGCAAACCACCGCCCGCCCTGGGGAATTCCAGCGGCCGCCGTTGATGCGCGCACCTTCGCCGCTGAAGGCCGTGGCCAGGAATTTCGTTTTACACAGCCGAAACGCCCGGATCATGAGAAGACGCCGTGTTCGATCCTGCCGAGCAGCGCCTCCACCTCTCGCGCTCCCATTTCCGTATCACAGCAGCGCAACGGCGTGAGCCCGCCGAGCGCACGCTTCGGCTGGGTCATCCAGCGCCGCGCCGCCATTCGGTCTTCCAGCACTTCCGCCGCCTTTTGGACCACGGAGCCGACCCGCAGCAGGCGCTCGGACTCGTCCGGTTTGAAGCGGTCCGTCCGCCGCGCCAGCGTGCGGGTGGGGATGCCGAGCACGTCCGCCAACTCCTCCGAGGAAATTCCGAGATCCGCACGGATGCGTTCAAACGCCTCCCGCGGGACGCCTTGGCGCAGCGCGTCCCGGACTTGCGCCAAGGTGCTACCCGCCTTGGCGGAGGTTTTCACGCCAAGTTGTTGAAGAACCGTCAGCCAATGGTCGAGCACCTCGACCACCGCAGGCATCGTATTCACCCGATAAATCGCCACCGGCGACTTGAGGGGTGCGCCGTCTCCGGGATCATCTTCGAAAGTTGGCTCAGCCATACGGCAGAAAATTTACGCCAAATGGCTCATCTCCACAAGCATTTTTACCGCATTTTCCGCCCACACTTGCCGCGCGGGACGATTCGCGATAGATCGTCAGCCACCTTCACCCTGAATTTCGAGAATCATGACACTCGCGGAACTTGCTGGAAAAGTCGTTGGCATCCTGGATGGCGACGGAGATGTGGAAATCACCGGAATCGCTGGCTTGGCGGACGCCGGAGCGGGCGATCTGAGTTTCCTTGCGAACCCGAAGTACGCCGCTCTGCTTGAAAGCAGTGGGGCCTCGGCGGTGATCGTAGGGGAAAATTGGGAGGGCCCGAGTGCCTGTCCGTTGGTGCGGGTGAAATCTCCCGACAAAGCGATGGCCCTGGCCGCCACCTTGCTCGGACCTCCCTGCGGTCCGCTGGTGGACGCGGGAATCCACCCGAGTGCGGTGGTGGCTGCCGGCGCGGTGGTGGACCCCAGCGTTAGAATCGGCCCGCTGTGCGTCGTGGAACCCGGCGCGGTGATCGGGCCGCGCACGATCCTGGTGGCGGGCTGTTACGTCGGACGGGATGCGGTGATCGGCTGCGATAGCATCCTGCACGCGAACTCGGTGGTCCGCGAGCGGGTGACGGTCGGTGACCGGGTCATCCTCCACGACGGATCCGTCATCGGCGGCGACGGATTCGGTAACTATTTGGAGAACGGCGCGTGGCGGAAAATCCCCCACATCGGCACCGTGGAAATCGGCGACGATTCGGAAATCGGGGTGAACTCGACGGTGGATCGCGCCCGCTTCGGCAAGACCGTGGTGGGCAGGGGCGTCAAAATCGACAACCTCGTCATGCTCGGCCACAACGTGCGGGTGGGCGATCACTCGGCGATGGCCGCTCAGGTCGGAATTTCCGGCAGCACCAGCATCGGCAAGTATGTCATGCTCGGCGGACAGGCCGGATTGGCCGGTCACCTTGAAGTCGGGGACGGCGCGATCGTGGGAGCCCAGGCCGGCGTTTCCAAAAGCGTGCCGCCCAAAACCTTCGTCACCGGCTACCCCGCGATGCCCCACCGCAAGGCGGCGGAGGGCCATGCGAACCTGATGCGGCTCGGCGGCTGGAAGGAGCGGGTGAAGCAGTTGGAAGCGCGGTTGGCGGCGATGGAAAGCAAGCTGTCAGACGGATCTCCGCCCGAAGATTGATGCGGAATTTTCCTCATGGCCCCATTTCGGCGATGGCGGCGCGGATGGCCGCCTGCACCTGGGAGTCGCCGTAGAACGGTCCGGCACCGGGTCCGCCGGTGGTGTGGGTTTCCAACAGGACGAGCTCGCCGTTTCGCAGGAGAAACGAAGGATGGCCGCTGTCACCAACGACGAGATTGCGGCCGTAATACGGATTCAGCCCGGGGATGTAATCCAACCGGACCACGCCGCCGGAAACCGCCGCGATGCGGTGGACGGAGACGGTCTTGGTCTGGTCCGTGGTGATGACCGGCCTGCCGATGGTCGCTTCGCTGGCATTGGCGAGGCGGTAGGCCTTCACCTCCGGTGGCAGCGGCATATTCAGCTTGGCCACGGCGATGTCGCCCACGGCGAGTGGACGGACCTTGGCGACAAAGCGTTCGTAAGGCTTGCCATTTTGATCGTGAAACATAACCGGCACATCCGCCGGTCTCGTGAAATGCGCGGCCATCACGACATGGCTGGGCGAAATGAGGGTGGCCGTCCGCGAGTCGTTCCATGAAACGCCGGTCAGATTCAGCCGGGAGGCCCAGTTGTTCCGCCACTTCGAGTCCGCCTTGGGCTGATAGTATTGGAAAAGCGTGCCGCGCTCCGCCTGCTTCGGGAGGAATCCGAGACCGCTTTTCACCGGATCCGGATTTCCCGAGGTGATGCTCGGCCCCCCCGAGGGACCACAGGCACAGAGCAGGATGGAAATGGACAGAAGCAATGCGGATTTCATGACCTGCGGGAAAGTTGGCGGATCATTCCCCGGGTGACAAGCCGCGTCATTCCGGTCTTCGCCAGCGCGCCGGGCGCTGACCCGACAGCCACCGAAAAGGGCGTGGAGCATAGGAGATTCGAACTCCTGACCTCTTCATTGCGAACGAAGCGCTCTACCAACTGAGCTAATGCCCCTCACGACCTTGCGCTTGAATCTGTGACATCCCGCGGCGGGCGTCGCAAGATTCAAGTTCCGCGGCGCTCTTATTTTTGCTCGGGCTGCACGGTGACCACGGTTGGCGTGACGGAGAAAATCCGCACGGCGGTTGCCCTGACTTGCTCCGGCGTCAGCGCCTGGTAGGCGGCGGCGAGGCGGCGGTATTCGTCGGCGGGGTGACCGAAGAGGAGGTCTAGGGCGACGTGACGGGCGATGGAGGACGGCGACTGCTGCTGGATGGCGAGGCCGCTCAGGACGGTGGAGCGGACACGGTCGAACGCTTCCTCCGGGATCCCGGCGGCGGAGATTTTTGCGATTTCCGCCAACAACTCGTGGCGCGCCAGGTCCACCTGCTCCGGCGAGGTGGCGACGTAGAAGGTGAATAGCCCGGCGTCGTAGCCCAGGAACTGGGTGGCTCCGACCTGATAGGCGAGGCCGAGTTCCTCGCGGATGCGGGTGAAAAGAGGGCCGGCCATGTCGGACGCGTATTCCTGGATCATCGCCAGCGCGTGGCGGTCCGAGCCGCTGACGGTGGTGCCGGGGAAGCCGATGGTGAGCACCGCCTGTTTCTTCGGCAGGTGCTGCGTTAGATCGAAGCCCGCCGCAAGCTCGCTGCCCGGAGCGGACCAACGATGGCCCTCGGGAAGGGCGGAAAATTTCTCCGTCAGGAGTTCGAGCGTGGTCGCCGGATCGAAGTCCCCGGCGATGGCGAGGGTGATGTTCGCCGCGTTGAAATGGCGCGAGTGGTGGGCGCTGAGGTCGAGGCGGTCCAGCGCGGTGAGGCTGTCGATCGAGCCGAGCGCGTCGAGTCCGTAGCCGGCGCCGCTGAAAACGGCGTGGCGCAGCGCGCGGAATCCACTGTGCAGCGGATCCTGCAGCGCCTCCTCCAGCGAGGCGAGTTGGCTGGCTTTTTCCCGGCCGATCGCATCGGCGTGAAGCGCGGGCGAGAGGATGACCTCGGCGAAAACATCGGCGATGGTCGCGAAATCGGGGGCCAGTCCGCCGGCCTGGATGAGGAGCGCGTTGTTGCCGGTGTTCGCGCTGATCGACGCGCCGAGTGATTCCAGGGTCACGGCGATTTCCTGGGCGGAGCGGGTGAGCGTACCTTTTGATAGAGTGGAGGCGAGAAGCTGGTTGAGCCCGTTGGTTTCAGGCGTCTCGGAGGGAAGCCCGCCCCGCACGGCGGCTTGGAGGTGGACGAGCGGCACGCGGTGGTCCGGGATGAGCGCGAGGGTGAGGCCGTTAGGCAAGGTATGGACCTGGATTTCCTCCCGCGCGCGGGCTGTCTTCGCGACGCGGACCGGTGCCGTGGCGTCGAGCGGATCGAGAATCGTG
>JBEDKU010000499.1:0-7125 GCA_041172045.1 Verrucomicrobiota bacterium
TGCCGTTCACCTTGAGCGAGACATCCATCGGCCCGCCGATCTTGGCTGCCAGTTTCGATTCGACTTCCACCTTTACTTTTCCAGTCGGCAGTTTGTCCTTGGACTTGAGCTTGGTGCGCTGGACTTCAAAGAGATTGAACTCGTAACAAAGGAACCCATTCTTCACGTAACAGGTCACACCACCGGAGAAACCGGCCAGCGCATACAGCACGCCGTTCGCATTGGCGGGCACGTCCACTTCCATGGTCACCAGACTGTCCTGCTTGCCCAGCTTCGGCGCGGCGGATTCCGGCATGCGAGTGATCGGGGCGTCGAATGTCCATTCAGTGAGAGCGGATGCGGGCGCGTCCTCCGGATGAAACAACGCGGTGGACCATAGTCCGCCGCCGATGGGCAGATTCTTGTTTTTGGTGGATTCGACGAGGAAGAGCAGTTTCATTTCCTCAAGTTTCTGCGGATTTGCGGCGGCGAGGTCGTTCGCCTGGCTCCAGTCCTCGTCGATGTTGTAGAGTTCCCACCTGTCGGTCAGCGGAGACCATTCCCTGACTCCTTTCGGAATCCCGCCGACCCATGGTTCGCGCGGCCCCGGAGCGCTGGCGAACCATCCGTCGTGATAGATCCCGCGGCTGGCCATGATGTCGAAGAACTGGGTTTTGCGGGTGCCCGGTGCCTTGGCGTCCCCCAGCGCATAGACCATGCTCGTGCCCGCGATCGGATCCTGCTCGAAGCCGTTCACCACTTTCGGCGGAGTGATTTTTGTCAGTTCATAGATCGTTGGAACGATGTCGATGACGTGGTGGAACTGCGGATGGGCTTTCGAGTCCGCCTTGATGCGCTTCGGCCAGGAAACCGCCATCGGTTGGCGGGTGCCTCCGAAATAGGAGCCCATGAGCTTGGTGCCCTGATAGGGAGTGCTGCCCGCCCACGCCCAGGCGGCGTGATACATGTTGTCGGTCTTCGGGCCACCGAGCGCATCGAGGCCGCCGAGTTCCTCCAAGGCTTCCAGATGCTGCGAAATTTTCGTTGGAATCCCGTTCTGCGCGAGCTGCTCGCTGATGGTTCCGTAGAGGCCTTCGGAGGATGAGCCGTTGTCGCCCCAGATGTAAAAAATGAGTGTGTTGTCCAGTTTTCCCTGCTTCTCAATCTCATCGATCACCCGGCCGGCATTGAAGTCGGCGTGCTCGGTGAACCCGGCGAAGACTTCCATCAGGCGGCGCTGGAACGGCTTCTCGCTTTCGGGAATGGAATCCCACGACGCCATCGAGGCGGGCCGTGGCGTGAGCCGCGCATTCCCGGGAATCCAGCCTTTGACCTTGGCATTCGCAAAAACGCGCTCGCGATACTTGTCCCAGCCGTCGTCGAACTTGCCCTTATATCTATCCGCCCATTCCTTCATGACCTGGTGCGGGCCGTGCGAGGCACCCGGCGCCCAATACATGAAGAACGGCTTGTCCGGGGCGTAGGCTTTCTGTTCGCGCAGCCAGAGGATCGCATCATCGGCGATGTCTTCGGTCAGGTGGTAATGCTTGTTGCCTCCCGAGGTATGCGGGGTTTCTACGGAATTGATGTTGCGGGTCAGAGTCGGTTCATACTGCGACGCCTCGCCGGCGAGAAACCCGTAGAAGTATTCGAACCCGTATCCGGTGGGCCAGAATTCGAATGGTCCCTTGCTGGTGATCTGCTCTTCGGGCGTATTATGCCATTTCCCCCAGACTCCGGTGTTATAACCATAGTTCTTGAGCACCTCGGCGACGGTCGCCGATGACTTCGGGATCACTCCGCTGAAGCCGTCGAAGTCATTGGCAATCGCCGCGATCTGGCCATTTCCGACAAACGTGTGGTTGCGCCCGGTGAGCAGCGAAGCCCGCGTCGGCGAGCACATGGCCGTGGAGTGAAAGCGATTGAAGGAAACCCCCATCTTCGCGACGCGGTCGAGCGTGGGGGTGTTGATTTCACCGCCGTAAGTCGAAGGCGTCGCAGGCCCGACATCGTCCATTAGGATGATGAGGATATTCGGCGCACCCGCCTCGAGCCGCTTCGGTTCGACCCGCTTCTTGTAGGTGGAGTCCTGGATCGTCAGACCCGGGGTGGAACCGGAAGGCGCGGGCGGAAAGGGCAGGATCTCTTGTGCCGTTGCGACGGGAAAGAATAGCGCGCCCAGTGCGAGACCTAGGGTTGAGATGAAGAAGTTTGGCTTCATGGGATTTCTGCTCCGAAATTACGGTTGCGGGCGGATCTTGAGGATCTGCGATTGGATGCCTTCGAGGGTCTTGCCGAACTGCGCGCTGAGGCCGAGCTGGCGGATGGGGAACTCTTTGAACGACTCCAAATGTTGTCCGGCAATGCCGACGATGGGCGTAAGCACCCAGGTCTTGCGTTCCGCATACTGCCGGTTCACATCGCCGGTCTGCCGTTCAAAGGGGTCCATGCGCAAATTGGTAATTAACGGGCGACCGAGATTCACCAGCGGGTCATCCCAGTGGCCGCCTTCTTTCATGGAAAAGGTGATTTTGAATGAATCATAGCGGATCGCGGTGAGCACCGTCTCATCGTAGTAGAAAACGAACTTGCGGGCGGACTTGTCGCTCTTGCCCGTGAAGAAGTCGGTCTGGTCGTAACCGTCGAGATGCAGCTTGTAATTCTTGCCGTTGAATTCAGCGCCCTTCTTCAGCTTTTCCACGACATCGGCCTCGCCAGCCGCAGCAGCGAGGGTGGGAACAATATCCGTCATGTCCACGATTTCGCTGGAAACGCGGCCGCCCGGAGCACCCGGCCAGCGGACCATGCACGGGGCGCGCACGCCCCCTTCCCACGTCGTGCCCTTGTCACCGCGGAACGGACTCGTGCCACCTTCGGGCCACATGTATTGATAGGCCCCGTTGTCGGTCACATAGATGACGATCGTATTCTTCGCGAGGCCGGTTTCATCCAGCTTGGCGAGGAGCTGACCCACGTGCCCGTCGTGCTCGGCGAGAGCGTCGCCATACACATCCTCGCGACCTGCGCGGGATTTGCCGCGCACTCCATCTTTGAAGTGGAAGAACACATGGAGGCGGGCGGAGCAGTGCCAGAGCAAGAATGGCTTTTTGTCCCGCGCCTTGCGGTCGAGGAAATCGAGTGACTTGGCGACGATCTCATCGTCAAAAGTTTCCATGCGCTTGGTGGTCAGCGGACCTTCGTCCGTGGTCGGACCGTCGGCGGTGCCGGAAATCACCCCACGCGGATCGAACATTTTGCGGAAAGCCGCATCGGTCGGGCGGTCCGGGTCTTCCAGATCCTCGTTGCCGTTCAGGTGATAGAGATTGCCGAAATACTCATCGAAGCCATGACGATGCGGCAGATGTTCTTCAAGGTCGCCGAGGTGGTTTTTGCCAAACTGGGCCGTGGAGTAACCCTTCGATTTGAGGATTTCGGCAAGCGTGATGTCGTCCTTCTGCAATCCCGCCGGCGAACCTGGCGTGCCCACCGTGGTCAGTCCGGTGCGGACCGGAAGCTGGCCCGTCAGAAATGCGGCGCGTCCCGCAGTGCAACTGGGCTGGGCGTAGAAAGAGGTGAGGCGGATGCCCTCCTTGCCGATGCGGTCGATGTTAGGTGTCGGCACGCCCATGATGTCGCCGCCGTAGGACGCGACATTCATCCAGCCGACGTCGTCGGCCATGATGACGAGGATGTTGGGTTGCTCCGCCGCATGGACGGATGCCACGTTGAGCAGTCCGCACAGTGCTGCGGCTAGTGTGAGTTTCATTTTCATGAGGTTGCTGAATGGAAATGGTATGATTCGTTGGCGAGTGCTGATCGAAATCAGAATTGATAGACCATCTTGAGCCACAAGAAGTCGCCCTGCGTCCGGTTCTTTGTAACCAGCTCGGGCAGCCAGCGGGCCTCCACGACCAGGTTGGTCTTATCCGACGGAAGAATATAGGTCAGCGTGGGTCCGACGCCGAGTGTGCGAGCCTCGAAATCCCCCAGCCTCGCGCCCGATCCGCCATCGCCGGTCGCCTGATCATAGACAAAGGCGTTCGCACCGATGCCGAGATACCCCTTCCCCACCGGCAGCAGTTGCTGCACGCTGGCGTCAAGGTACCACACGGACCCGCTCTGGTAGTTGGTATCGTTGTTTTCCGTGTTCAGCGTGATCCCCGTAAAGATCGCGGCATTGAATCCACTCTTCGAGTTGTTATAGGAAGCGCCAAGCGTGGGGTCGAAGGTCCAGCGGTTGAGCCCCACGTTGGCGAGACGTCCGGTTTCGTAGTCTCCGGTGGGGGCATAGACGGGAAGCATGGCGTTGAACTGCCAGAAATCCTGTTTCCACGCCATCATCACGGGAACCAAGGTCATGTCGCCGAATCCGTCCTCGGAGTCGGACCGGTATATCGTTCCAAGCGGAGTCGCGATCGAGGCATCCACCTGCATCCAGACATAGGGAGCGTAGGCAGCCACGCTGTAATGCGCACCGATGATCTCCGGATCAAACGTATAAACACCGCCCAGAATGAAGGCGTCACTCGCGGCGTCCAGTCCACCTGCGAGAAGCCCGCCAACCGGAATCGGTCGGGAGGCCGAGGCATTCCCCTCGTAGTGGAGATAGATCGGCTCGACCACCCAACCCGCCTTGGTCGGAGGCAGATCGATCAAAGTGGCAGCGCCGCCCGGGACATAGTGACCGGTCCCTCCTTCTTCGGCCCGCAGAGACGATGTTGCCGCCATGATGGCAAACAACGCGCAGGTCCGGATGACGAATGTTGATTCCATGGGGTTTGTCAGAACGTGGGAAACAATGCAGTGAAGGTGAAGGTCACCGACCATTCCGCGAGTCCGCGGTCGTTCCGCAGATTGTATTGTGGATTGATGGCGAATCGGGTGGGCAGTCCCCCGAGTTTCACGACCTTGCCGAGCTGCGCTCCCACCGGGACGTTCAACCAGCGGCCGTTCTCCCAATCGTAGGAAAACTGCAGGTCGCCCGCGCTGAGCGACCAGCCGTCGCCGAGTTGCCAGGCGATGACCGGCTGGATGTTCGTCACGGCGGTGTCACCCGCGAAGATGTTCTGCGAGAAAAGCCCGCAGCTGAATTTCTTGTTCACCTGACAGACAAAGCCCACCGCCGGACCGATGGCGAATTCGTCTGGCAGATCCCCGGTCGTGTCGATGGACATGACCGGCCCCAGCCCCCAGCGGCCCCAGCTTTCATTGAAAACGAACAGATCAAAGATTGAGACCGGCCCGAAGCCTTCTTCTCCCCGGCCACCACTTTGGAAAGGAATCGTAGCGCGCAGGATGTTCGGATGGCCGAGAAACTCGAAGGGAATGACCGGACGGAATTGGAAAACCCAAGCGTCGTCCGCCTCCCCCGGGATGTCCGCGCCGTGGAATCCAGCAACGTAAATGGACTGGAAGTTAAGCGCCATCAGCGAGGCCGTGGGATCGGTCGCCTGACGGGAGAGTTCGTCCTCGCTTTCCGCGGCAGGTAGCCATGCGGTTGACGCTAGAAGGAGCAGGACGATGGGGGCGGATTTCATGGAATTCGGGGGCGTCGATCGGGCCACGGATTTCACCCGCGTTTCGATGCAGTTCGCACGATGACCAGATCCGGCGGCGAGGTCAAAATTTTAAGCTATGCAAAAACCGAAGCATCCCGGTAATTTTCGACATGGCCGTGGTCCGGAGTTTATTTCAGATTCTCACCGAAAACATTGTGGACTATCACACGAGGTTGACCGGCCCCTGGGATCTCCAGGCCACCCAAATCACCCCGGGACGATTCACCTCCATCCACCTCGGCTTCACCGACAGCCGGTCGCTAGTTTACGAGGAAACGTTCCGCGGAGGAGTCGCCATCGACTGTGCGCTGGCTCGCGGGTTTGTGGCGTTCTCGCTACCTAACGTGACCGCACGGTCGGGCAAGTGGTGGGGCAGGCCCTTCCCGGAAAACCAGATCGCCTTTTCCACCGGGGGCCGCGAGATCGCCGTGCAGTTGCCCGCTGGCTACGGCAACCTGATCGCCATCCTACCGGTTGAGGATTTCCGCACGGATTTTGAACTCGAAACCGGAACTCTGCCCGACTTCCTAGACGGCCAGGGGCATTATCTCTCCTTGCATCCCGGGTGCCTCGAGAAACTCGCCGGCGACTGGCAGGAGTTCATTCGCCCGCGAGCGGATTCCATCATGCTGCGGGACGGAATCTCGCTCTGCCGTGAAATCACGCGCTCCCTAGCGGCGGCGCTGCCACGTCCGCCCTCCTCTTTCAGTTCGACAGCCGCTGGCCGTCACCACGTCAGGCGGATGATCGAAATCTGCAATGACCTGGATGGCCAGATCGACCTGGATGATGTCTGCCGGAGTCTGAAAGTGAGCAGGCGGAGCCTGGAAGTCCATGCACTGACCCATCTTGGAGTCACTCCCCACCGTTACCTCCGGCTCAAACGGTTGAACCAGGCTTATGAGGCACTTCTCAGGGCGGATCCCGGCACCTCACTCGTCAAGGAAATCGCTGCAAACCATTCATTTCACCAAGTCGGGCGCTTCTCGGTGGAATACCGCCGCCACTTCGGAGAAATGCCGTCCGATACGCTTCAGCGTGCGGCGCTGGACCGCTGTCACGGTCCAGCCATCGACTTGCGTCGTTAGGACTGAACGGAGCTGAGAAGCGGACTGGAGGGTCGATGCCATGACCCGCACCCGGCGTCTTCTTTTGCTTTTTCGACAGGTGTGGTTGGAGATCACGCGCATGAGATGATGAGCCGGGATGGTTACCGCCTATGGCTTCGGCTCTTCAAACTTGGTGTCGAGCGTTGCGAAGTTGAACAGCTTGGCTTCGACGAACTTGTCCGCCGCATTTCCGCTGTAGGTCTTGCCGCCGGCGAGGGTGAGTTTCTTCACCGGGGCACCGGACGTGAAGTCGAGGTCGTCCAGCTTCACCCAGAACGTCGCCGGGGTCATCGCCGAGTCGAACAGGTAGATGCGATTGGTGCTGTCGCTCACGGTGCGCCAGATGGTGGATGAAACCCACGGCTGGTCATCGAGGGAAAAGCCCAGCGGCGTGCCGACGCTCCGCATCAGCGAGAGCACGGCCATCGCCGATTGGAAATGGAACTTCTGCTGGGGCGAGCCGCTGATGTAGTTCTTCG
>JBEDKU010000500.1:0-6134 GCA_041172045.1 Verrucomicrobiota bacterium
CGCTCAACACCGAGATCCTACCCGTCAGCGCCGGCCTCGACACCAGCCACCCGGAAGACCGGCGGCTGGTGCTGGTCGAAAGCCGCGAAACCGGAGATCTGTCCGACCAGGAGCTGCTTGCCGTCTTCGACGCGCTCGAACTCGCGGTGGACCGCGTCACCGAAATCCTCGCCCCTTCCTTCAATTCCTAACTCCATCCTACCATGAGTATTTTCGCACGTATTTTCAAAATCGGCCAGGCCTCCGCCAACAAGGTGGTGGAGAAGTTCGAAAAACCCGAGCTGATGCTCGAGCAAGCGATCGCGGACAAGGAAAAGCAGATCCGCGAGGTGAAGCAGTCGGTCCAGCAGGTCATCGCCACCGAGCGCCAGACCAAGGCGCAGCTCGAAAAGGAGAAGGCCGAAAAATTCCAATGGGAACAGAAGGCCGAAGCCGCCATGCGCTCCGGCCGCGAGGATCTCGCGGTGAAAGCATTGGAGCGCGCCAGCGAGCACGAGAGCCGCGCGGCGTCGCTCGAACCTAGCTGGCAGGGCCAGCAATCGTCCGTCGCCGAGCTCAAACAGGAAGTCATCAAGATGGAGGCCGAGGTCGCCGAATACCGGCGCAATAAGGATTTCATCATCGCCCAGAGCAAGGCAGCGCAGGTCAAGAAGGACATCTACGAGGCCAAGGCCAAGATGACCAACAAGCGCAGCCCGGACGACCTGATGGCGCGCATGAAGGCCAAGGCGGAGCGCCAAGGCTACGAAGCGGAAGCCGCCAAGGAGATGGCCGACAACTCCGGCGCCACCACCCTGGAGGACGAATTCAAAACCCTCGCCACCGGCTCCGGAAGTCCTGATGTGCAGGCTAAGCTCGATGCCCTCAAGGCCAAGCTCGGAACCACCAGCCCCGGCTAACTGATCACCATGTTCCAGACCACACCGAGCGCACCGCCAGCGGGCAGGCACGTCCTAGCCGAGTTGACCGGCTGCCCGGCTGTGGTCCTGAACGATCCTACCGGGCTGGAGAAGTGCTTCCGGCGCTGTGCCGAAGAAGGCGGGGCCACGCTGGTCTCGTCGCACTTCCATCACTTCTCGCCGCAGGGTGTTAGCGGGGTGGTCGTCATCGCGGAAAGCCACGTCACCGTCCACACTTGGCCCGAGCACGGCTACGCGGCGGTGGACGTCTTCACCTGCGGTCGCCCGGAAGTGGCGGAAGCGGTGATGGAACTCATCATCGCCTCCCTCCGCGCGGAGACCGTGCACCGGACCTCCTTCGAGCGCGGGCCTCACTCCATCCCGCAGCGACTCCCCGCATTCACATGATAGACAGCCTCGCCGATCGATCCTGCTCCGGTATTCCCGCGCTCCGGAAATCTCTGATTGCCGAACACGGCTGCGAGGCCCTGGAACTCGACTACGAACTCAAGCTCGTGCTTTTCCTCACCGCCCGCATCGACGGCGAGACGAACCACGCCGAAAAGGAGTTCGGCGCCGCCGTGGCGCGGAAAATCGACTGGTCCGCCGCGCACGAGCGTCTGTTGGAAGCCCGAGTGCTCGCCCAACCGGGCTACGATCTATCCGCACTGAAGTTCGGCAAACAACACGAGGCGTGGGGAGAACAACTTTTCCGCGTCGCCGCCGGCATGGTGTTGGCCGACGGCTCGATTCATTCCGACGAGCGGCTGTTCCTCACCAATCTCACCTATCAACTCCTCAACGGAGACACCACCCGCGCGCAGCAGATCCTCGCCCGGCTGGAATCCGGCGAAGAGGAGCCGGTCAAACCGACGCCGGTGAAGATGCCGAAGGAAGACTTGGAAACCTGCCTCGCCGAACTCACGAAGCTGGCCGGCCTCGCCAACGTGAAGGCCGAAATTGAAAGCCTCGTCCGCTTCCTGGAAATCAACAAAGCCCGCGAACAGCACGATCTCAAGGGCGCGGCGATGTCGCTGCACATGGTGTTTTCCGGCAATCCCGGCACGGGCAAAACCACGGTCGCCCGCATCGTGTCCCGGATCTTCTCCGCACTCGGGGTGTTGGAAAACGGCCACCTCGTGGAGACCGACCGGCTCGGCCTCGTCGGTCAATACGTCGGCCACACCGCGAAAAAGACCGACGATCTGGTGAACCAGGCACTCGACGGCGTGCTCTTCGTGGACGAGGCCTACGCGCTCGTCTCCGGCGGGGAAAACGACTTCGGCCGCGAGGCCATCGACACGCTGGTGAAGCGCATGGAGGACTTTCGCGAGCGGTTGATCGTGATCGTCGCGGGCTATCCGGACGACATGAAGCGCTTCATCGACACCAACCCCGGCTTGCAGTCACGTTTCACGATTCACCTGAATTTCGAGGACTACACCGCCCCCGAGCTGGTCGCGATTTTCAAAGGTTTCTGCGAGAAAAACCAGTACACGCTTGCCCCCGAAGCGGAAGCCGCCTTGGAAACCCGCATCGCCGCCGAGCTCAAGGCCGCCGGTCGCGGCTTCGGCAACGGCCGTCACATGCGGAATCTTTTTGAAAAAGCCATCCGCAAGCACGCCGTCCGGCTCTGCATGCGCAAGCGCGAGTGGACCAAGGACGAGCTGAGCCAGCTCACCACCGAAGACCTCGTCTAGGGGCGTAAGGACTTGCATCCCGCGAGCCGCCCATTTTACGCTCCCCCGCCCCGCCGTGCTCTACCATTCCACCAACAACCCCGCCTACCGCGTCGATCTCAAGGAAGCCATCCTGCGCTCGCTGCCGCCGGACAACGGACTTTACATGCCCGACCGGTTGCCCGTGCTCGACGCCGCGTTCTGGGAGATCTGGCGTGAACTCACTTTTCCGGAAATCGGCATCGCCGTAGCGGACGCGTTTTTCGGCGAGGACGTCCCACCGCAGGCGATCGTCGACATCGTCGAGGGCACCGTCTCGTTCGACGCGCCGCTCGTCACGCTCGGGCCGGGCGATCACGTGCTCGAGCTTTTCCACGGCCCCACGCTCGCCTTCAAGGACTTCGGCGCGCGGTTCATGGCCCGCCTGATGGCCTGGCTCACCCGTGGCGAGGACCGCGAGCTCACCGTGCTCGTTGCGACCTCCGGCGACACAGGCGGCGCGGTCGCCTCGGCCTTCCACAACGTGCCCGGCACCCGCGTGATCATTCTCTATCCGCAAGGCAAGGTTTCCGGACTCCAGGAAAAACAGCTCACCGCCCTCGGCGGAAACATCACGGCGCTGGAAATCGACGGCTCGTTCGACGACTGCCAGGCGCTCGTCAAATCCGCCTTCCTCGACCGCGAGCTCGCGGAGCGGCTCAACCTAACGTCCGCGAACTCCATCAACCTCGCGCGCCTGGTGCCGCAGAGTTTCTACTACATCCACGCCGCCCGCCAGCTGCCGGAAGGCGTCATCCCCACCTTCGTCATTCCATCGGGAAACTTCGGCAACCTCACCGCCGGGCTGCTTGCCATGCAGCTTGGATTGCCGGTCGATCACTTCGTCGCCGCGACCAACCGCAACGACGTCGTCCCGGAATTCCTCCGCTCCGGCCACTACACGCCGCGCCCCAGCGTGCCGACGATTTCCAACGCCATGGACGTGGGCGCGCCGTCGAATTTCGTGCGCATGCAGGCGCTTTTCGGCGGCTCGTGGGATGCCATGAAAACGCGCGTCTCCGGCATGACCTTTAGCGATGACCAGACGCGCGCAGCCGTCCGCACCGTCAAGGCGCTCTACAATTACGAGATCGACCCACACGGCGCGGTCGGCTGGCTGGCGGCCCAGAAGTGGCGCGCCGCCCATCCGACAAGCGCCACCGTCACCCTCGAAACCGCACACCCCGCCAAGTTTCTCGACGTGATGGAAGCCGAGCTTGGCCCGGACTGCGTGGAAATTCCCGAGCGTCTCGCCATCCTCGCCCAGCGCGAAAAAGTCGCCACCCTGCTCCCCGCCGACAAGGCGGTCTTCCGCGAGTGGCTCGTCGCTTCCGAATGAGGGCTGTGAGCTTGAGACTCCGACATCACTTGGCATTCTTCGTCATCCACGCGTTGATTTCGTCCCACGTGATATAAAGCAGCACCGGTGCGAGGTCGCCGCCCCATCCCCGACCGCCCGACCAGCGGAGCCCGCCGTAGCCTGACGAGGCGAAAAACAAACCTTTCGACGTGGCGGTGAAACTGCGGACGTTAACGACCGGGTGATCCAGACTGGACAGCTCCTTTTTCCCGTGGACCAATGCCAGATTGCGCATCGCCTCCGGCACTTCGTAGCGGAGCGGCATGGAGACCGCCTCGCTTCCGTCCAGCCCCACGCGGACGAGGCGAAACGCATTGGGATCGTTCTTCTCAAATTTTTGAAGCTCCTCAGGTTCGCGTCTGAGCAACCACAGGTAGCCGCCGTGGGCGACGGCCGCGACAAACGCCCCCCGGAACTCCGGCTTCGTGGCGTCATAAAGCGGGTTCACGTCCTTCCAGAGTTCAGGCAGATCTCCCGCCGCCCTCTTGGACTTGAACAGCAGGCGCGGCTGCTCCCGAGCCGCATCAAAGGCGACCAGGCAGGCGATCCCCTCCTCCCTTGTGGCATTCCAATAGAGCGGCACTTCCCCTCGCATCTGCGCCACACCATCACTCAACAGGGATGAAACCTCCCTGCCGGATTCCAACTCGACCAGCGGGGTGCGTCCGTTCGACTGCGTCATCAGGACCATCGTCTTGCCGGCAGCGTTTCGATAGGCCATCAGCGCGCTTCGTGGATTCATTTCATCCAGCGGATTGAGCGCCGGCCTGCGATCACTGGATGCCAACCAAGTCAACTTCCCGTCACGAGCCATGCCCGCCAGCATCCGCGGTGATTTCACTTCAAAGCTGGCAATGCAGGAGCCTACGAAAAACTCATCGTCAAATCCCCGGACACACCAGGTGAGCGAATCCTCCTTAGTCACTCCGGGCGTGGGAAGCTCCGTCCATGATTTGCCATCGCCGTCCAGTGGGCAGGTGAACAAGCGGTCCTTGATGTTCATGACCATCGACTTCCTGTTATGCGAGATTCCTCCGATGAAATTGAATCCCGGCAGCGGCAGCGCCATCACCCGCTTGACCACCATCGTGCGGACATCCAGCTCGATGACTCCCTGACTGATCATCGGAACAAACAGGGAATCGCCCGAAGAAATCATGGCCTCGCCGAACAACCAGTTCTTCGAATCGGAAAGTCCCGCCCCCTCCGGCTTCCACGCCCGGATGGGTGGCGCGTCCGCAACGACAGGCCGGGCCTTGATCCGTTGCTCTTTGAACTTGGGATAAGCGAGGATGATTTTCGAGGGAAGCGCCTTCAGGTAATCTTCAGCCGGCTTGTTGTTCCAAGGTTGATACTGCTGCTTCCACCGGGGATCGGACTTGGCCCACTGAATGTAGTTTTCAACCGCGACCAGCATCGGCAATGCCAGCGAATCGGACACCATTGGAGTTCCATCAGCGGTCTTTTCGTCCCAGTCGAAAATCGCCCAGTTCGCCATGAGGATCGTCGCACGTCCGACCCATTTCCCACTTTCGAAAATGCGGGTCAGACGACGTGCCAGCCATTGATCAAACTCGGGATACTGCGCCTCGTTAGCGGAGCCTTGGTAGAAGTAACTGAAGCTGTAAAAACTCATCTGCCCCTGCGGGGTGAGTAGCTGCTCCCAGTTGGCATCCAACAGATCACAGACCCGTTGAAGGATTTCCTCCTTCTCCGCTTTGCCATGACTGGACTGGAAGGCGAAGGCGAGGCCGTCCAACCGGTTCAGCAGCACCTTCGAGTTCTGAAGTTCTCCGATGAAACGCTTCCAAGCGGCTTCACCGGCACGGCTGTCGGTGGAGGTCCAGTCCACGAAGCGCGGCAGGGAGGCTTCGCCACTAATCTGCCAGAACTTGCTACGAAGGCCGGAACCTTTGGACCAATGCTCATCGCCGATCTTTTTCAAATCGAGCAGCCCCCGCAGATCCGCCGCAGCTTCCTCCGGCGTGTCGTGCATGTAGGAACGCTGCACGAAGTCACCGGCGAAGTTATTTTTGAGTTCCGCCTCGCTCTTGGCCACCAGCTCACGGGAAAGCGCGCGGAGCGCTCTGGCTTCGGTCGCCAGCTCCAGTTGCTCCCGCCTCATGCACAAGGCCTGGAGCGCCTGCAGGTTGAAGT
>JBEDKU010000501.1:0-5520 GCA_041172045.1 Verrucomicrobiota bacterium
CTCGCCGAGTGCACCTTCTTCCGCGCCGAGCGTCCTCGATTCACGGCGATGGATACCCGCCGGCTGGCAGCTGTTATCGGCAGGACGCCGCGCCATTGGCGTGAGGCGCTGGCGGAACACATCCGCTTTCGGGGCTCACTTATCTAGCGGAAATATCACCCGGGCGGTGACCGGGAAGTGGTCGGAAACCATCGGCTGGTCCTCCGTGACGATCGCGGATTCCTCGATCCGCGCGCCCCGGCTGACCAGGATGTGATCGACCTTCACGGTGCCGTCGCGGCCGCCACGCCAGAAGTGCAGCGTCCGCCGGTTCTTCTCACCGGCGTGGAGAGTCTGATAGGTATCGAGCAGGCAGCCCGCCCATACGCGCTCCGCACCGGCGACCGGGACGCGGTTTCCCGTCAGATAGATGATGCCCGGATTGGCCTCGTTCGAATTGAAATCCCCGAGCAGCGCCACCGGTTCGTCCGCGTGCTTGCGGGCATCGATGCGCGCGGCGATCAACAGCGCGGCCTGCTCGCGCGACGGCTGGTTTTTGTGATCCCAGTGGGTGTTGAAAACATAAAACCCGCGTCCGGTCGCGAGATCGATCAAGCGGATCCATGCGGCCACGCGCGGGATTTCGTTTCCCCACGTCCGCGATCCCGGAACCTCGGGGGTGGCGGATAGCCAGAAGGTGCCGCAGTCGGCGGGATCGGGCTGGAAACGGCTTTTCCGATAGAAGATGCCGGAATACTCGCCGTCCCGCCGGCCATCGTCGCGGCCGACGCCATGGAACTCGTAGTCCGGCAGCGACGCCCACAAGTCCGCCACCTGCCCGTGCAGCGCTTCCTGCACGCCGATGCAGTCCGGCTGCAGGCGGCGGATCATGCGGGTCGCGCCCGGAATCCGTTTCCGCCAGGAGCGGCCGCCGAGGTCCTCCGGAGTTTCATAGCGCACGTTGAAACTCATCAAGCGCAGCTCAACCGCGCCATCCGCCCTCACGGCCACCGCCTTGGGCGGCTCGACCACGCGCTCCCTGCGACAGCCGGAGCTCACCAGCAGCAGCAAACCCAGCGGCAGGAAACGGAATCTCATCAAGAAACGATGGGCCTCACCGGCACTCCCCGCTCGGCGAAATGGCGCTTGGCCTCGCCGACGGTGTGCATGCCGAAGTGGAAAATGCTGGCAGCTAGAACGGCGTCGGCCTTGCCGGCGTTGAGCACGTCCACCATGTGATCGAGATTTCCCGCGCCGCCGCTGGCGATCACGGGAATGCCGATGGCGGAGGAGACGGCGGCGGTGAGCTCGATGTCGTAACCCGCCTGCGTGCCGTCCGAGTCCATGCTGGTGAGAAGAATCTCCCCGGCGCCGCGACGCCAGACTTCCTTGGCCCACTCGACCGCGTCGAGGCCGACCGGCGTGCGCCCGCCGTGGGTGTAAACGCCCCATTTCCCGGGGCCCTCGCGTTTCGCATCGATGGCGACGACGATGCACTGGCTGCCAAAGGCCTTCGCGCCCTCATCGACGAGGCCGGGATTCGTGACGGCGGAGGTGTTGATGCCGACCTTGTCCGCGCCGGCGAGCAGCATTTCCCGCATGTTTTCCACGCTGCGGATGCCACCGCCCACCGTCAGCGGGATGAAACACTTTTCGGCGGTGCGGCGAACGACATCCACCATGGTCTTGCGGTTGTCGGAGGACGCGGTGATGTCGAGGAAGACGAGTTCGTCCGCCTGTTGGAGATTGTAGGCGATCGCGCATTCGACCGGATCACCGGCGTCGATGAGATCGACAAAATTGACGCCTTTGACGACGCGACCGTCGGTCACGTCCAGGCAGGGGATGATTCGTTTCGCAAGCACGAGGGGAGCAAAGCCCCAAATCGGAGCGCCGCCAAGCACAAGCAGGGTTTTTACTTCAGGCCTTTTTTGGCTTCCTGAACGGTTTTCTTGAAAGCGGTGGTCGCGGCTTTGTCGTCCTGAAGTTCCTTGCGGCTGGACTCGGCGACGATTTGGGTCATCGCCGGATCGAAGACGACAAAGGTGACGTAGGCTCCGCCTATGAAATTCTTCTTCACTCGTTCCCGCAGGGCGGGCGTGAAGTTAGATGCATCCGCTTTGCCGATGGTTTCAGCGCGGGCGAAGACTTTAACGACTCCGGAGCCCACCGCTTTGAGGCCGTTTTCGAGCGCGGCGGCACTGTTGGGGCATGCGTCGTCCATGCCCTTGACCACGAGCACCACGAGTTTCTTGCCCGAGGCGGCTTCGGTCTGGGCCTCCTTGATCTCGACCAGCGGTGTGAACCCTCGTGGCACATCGTCCTTGGCGATCGCGGAAAACGGGGTGAATAAGGCAGAAATCAGAACAATGAGTCGAATTTTCATCATGGGGTAGAAAGCGGGAGACAAGCTTTCGCCGGCTAACATGGCAGCCTCCGCGGGCAATGGAATAAAATTTTCAGCACCTGAAACTGCCGGTGACGACACGAAAACAAAACGCCCGGCGGCACGAGGCAACCGGGCGTTTTGGTGAAATCGGGGAAAATGGACTGGATCAGTCGAGTTTCGGCTTCCCGACGCGACGCACGGCGCCGAAGCGTTTTTGGAATTTGTCGATGCGTCCCTCGGTGTCCACAAACTGCGCGAGTCCGGTGAAGAACGGATGGGAGTCGGACGTGATGCCGATCGAGATGATGCTGTGCTCCACGCCGTCGATGACTTCCTTTTTCTCGGAGGTCTTGGTCGAGCGGCTGATGAAGCGCTTGCCGGTGGTCATGTCAACGAAGACGACCGGATTGTATTTCGGATGAAGGTCCTTTTTCATGGGAATAGTGGTCCGGCACGTTACCGACGCGGCGGGGCGCAGAGAGTGGCCAAAATCGCCGGGCTGTCAAGCGGGCATCGCCGGAGATTTCTAATATGATGAGGAAATTAGAAATTAATACTTGCAAAATATTTATTGTGGATTGCTATAACGGGCTGTTTTTTGAGTCGCTTTTGTCACGGAAGCGTGTAGGTTCGCGGCGTTATGGCAATTACCACGAAACGTACCCGATTCTCACGTCGCCTTCCTGACCATGTCACTGATGAGCTTTGCAATGTCCTTTCTGAAAAAAAGGTATTCGGCTTCAACGATCTTTTCGAACGCGTCTTCGCCAACCTCAAGGTTCGCAACGCCGTGAGCGGCGGCGAGGAGATGCTTCGCCTGCGCGCTTATGAAAAGCTGCAAAACCTCGTGACCCGCGGTTTGGTTGAGAAGCTTGGCAAGGAATACAAGGGCACCGCCCGTGTTCACGAAGCTTCCAGCGCCTACGCCGCAGCCCAGGAAGCTGCTGCTCAGGAAGACGCTTGATGCCGCATCAAGTTTTACAAACCCGCGCCTCACAAGGGCGCGGGTTTTTTTTTCTACCCATGGCCCGCTTCCATGCCTAGACAGGTGCGGGCCCGCTCCCGCCAACCACCATGCCACAAGATTATCTTCCCGTCCTTTTCCAGGTGCTCATCGCGCTCGGATTCGCCGTTTCCACGCTCACGCTCAGCGTCGTGTTCGGTCGGTCGGGCAAGCGCAACGCGACGAAGGACAGCGCCTACGAGTGCGGCATGCTGCCGGTCGGCGAAGGTTCGCCGAGGTTTTCCGTGAAATTCTATCTGGTGGCGATGCTGTTCGTGATTTTCGACATCGAGGTGGTGTTCATGTATCCGTGGGCGGTGCAGTTCCGGGACCTGGCCGCGCAGGGCCCCACCGCGCTGGCCAGCATGGCGGGCTTCGCAGGCGTGCTGGTTTTCGCCTACGTTTACGCCCTGAAAAAGGGTGCGCTCAATTGGAAATCCTGAGTTTGCGGAATCGCCGCAAGCGCTTGATTGCGAACTCCTCTCCCGCCCGATGACGCGGAAAACTGTTGGGGAAATCCAGCGGGATTGGCATGAAACGGGCTTGATCTCCACCGTGGCCCCAAGCGTTTTTCCGTCGCTTGCCTGAGCCTGACCACTCGCAGAAACCATGGTATTTCCGATTCAACTCCCTGATGACGCCCCTTTCAATGCCGAGCAACGCGCCTGGCTGAATGATTTTCTTTCCAAAGCGCTCGCCCAAGGCACTCAAGCGACCGCTGCCAGGGGACCCTCCGTTCCTGTCACCGTGATTTACGGCTCGCAAACCGGCACCGCCGAGGGCCTCGCCAAGAAGCTCGTCAAGACACTGAAAAAGGGAAATTTCGAACCGGAAATCCACGACATGGCCAGCTACGACCGCGTGCGGCTGGCCAAGGAGCGGAATCTGCTGATCATCACCTCCACCTACGGCGACGGCGAACCACCGGACAGCGCCGCGGATCTGCACTCCTGGCTCCTGAGCGACGCCGCGCCCCGGCTGGAGGGCGTCTCCTACTCGGTGCTGGCACTCGGCGACAGCAGCTACCCGGATTTCTGCAAGTGCGGCATCGAGTTCGACACCCGCCTGTCATCTCTGGGGGCGAATCGGCTTTTTTCCCGCATGGACGTCGATGTCGATCCGGACGCCCCCTTCGCCGAATGGTCGAAGGGAGTCCTCGCCACCCTCGCTCCCGCCGGCGCGAACATTCCCGCAAGTGATCACGCGCCAGCGGAAGCCGCCGACACCGGTTTCTCCAAGAGCAACCCCTTCCCCGCCGCCGTGGTGGAAAACCGCAATCTAAACGGCCCAGGGGAAAAACAAACCCACCAGGTCGCCCTGTCGCTCGATGGCTCGGGTCTCGAATACGAAGCCGGCGACGCGCTGGGCGTCTATCCGCTGAACCCCGCTGACGTCGTGGATGAAATCATCGCCAACCTGCCCTTCAAGCCGGGCGACGTGCCCGCTCCGGACGGCGGCGAGGTCTCTCTCAGAGAGGCGCTCGTCCGCTACTACGACATCGGCTCGCTCAACAAATCACTCATCCAGAAATGGCAGGCGAAAAGCGGCTCGCCCTTCCTCCGCTCGCTCGTCGCGGCGGATGACAAGAAGGCCTACGACGATTTCTGTTGGGGACGCGATTTGATCGATCTGGTCATCGACCATCCGGCGGATTTCGCCGACGCGGAGGAGTTCGTCTCCAACCTGAAAAAACTCCAACCGCGGCTCTACTCCATCGCCTCCAGCCCGCGCGCGCATCCGGGCGAGGTCCATCTCTGCGTCGGCATCGTCCGCTACCAGACCTTCGGCCGCAAGCGCGGCGGAATTTGCTCCACCTTCCTTGCGGACCGTGCCGGCCCCGAGGTGAAGCCGCGGGTTTACGTGCACTCCAACAACGCGTTCCGTCTCCCGGCGGATGGCGCCACCGATGTCATCATGGTCGGCCCCGGCACCGGCATCGCGCCGTTCCGCGCCTTTCTGGAAGAACGCAAGGCGACCGCGGCCAAGGGCAGGAACTGGCTGTTTTTCGGAAACCCCCACCGCGCGACGGACTACCTCTATCAGGATGAGATCGAGGGCTACGTCGGGGATGGCACCCTATCGAAATTCGATGTCGCCTGGTCGCGCGACCAGAAGGAAAAACTCTACGTCCAACACCTCATGTTAAAAC
>JBEDKU010000502.1:0-4517 GCA_041172045.1 Verrucomicrobiota bacterium
AGCGCATCGACGATCAGCAGCCGGTTGGGATTGCCCAGCGCCTTGAAGACATCGGCGCCTTTGCGGAAATCCGCGGGAGTTTTGGGCATCGTGGCGGTGCAGGCTGGTTTCATACTTTGAATATTTGCCAAATTTCCAACAATGCAAGGGATTTGTCAGGTCTTAGCGCCAAGCTTGGCTTTTCCCCGGATCCGAAATATCTCCCTTCCATGGAAACACCGAACCCCTACGCGCCGCCTGCCGTTCCCTCGATTCCGGCGACCGACGACATTTCCCGCCAGCTTCATGGCATCCAGTATCCGCTCGCGCTTTCCTTCAAGGTGCTCGCGCTTGCCAGCCAGGCGACGGTGACGGACGCGACCGGCCGCACGATTCTCTACACCAAACAGAAGCTGTTCAAATTCCGCGAGCACGTGGAAATCTGGACCGACTCATCGCAGGGCACGCGCCTCGCCGAGATCAAGGCGAACAAGGTTATCGACTGGTCCGCCCGTTACAATTTCACCGACGCGCGAGGCGCCGCGATCGGCAGCGTGGGCCGCCGCGGCTGGCGTTCGATGTGGAAGGCGCATTACGAGACTTTCAATCCCGGCGACAACTCGCCGGACTTCTCGATCCACGAGGAAAACGCGTGGATCAAGGTGGCGGATTCGATCGTCGGCGAGATTCCGCTCGTCGGCATGTTCAGCGGTTATTTCCTCCACCCGAGCTATCTCGCGAGCCGCAGCAGCGGAGTCCCGGCGATGCGCATGACGAAGCAGCCGGCGTTTTGGGAAGGACGGTTCAAGATCGAGAAACTCGGCGAAATGACCGCCCGCGAGGAGCTCAATTTATTCCTCTCCTTCATGATGCTCGTCATGTTGGAACGACAGCGCGGCTGAGTTAGGGGAAATACCCGACTTGGCGCTTGGAAACGCGGATCTCCCCCGCTATCCCCAAGCCCATGCACGACGCCCGCATCGACGCCCTCGCCCGCCAGCTTGTCCGCTACTCCGTTTCGCTGAAAAAGGGCGAAAAGGTCCTCGTCGACCTTTACGACGTGCCGGACTCCATCGGCCTCGCGCTGATCCGGGAAGTCCGGGCCAAGGGCGCGCTGCCATTCATCAAACTTCACAAGGGCCGTCTCACCCGCGAGATGATGAAGGGCGCGGAGGACGCCCAATACGAAATCCTCGCCAAGCACCTGCTCGCCGAGATGAAGGACATGGACGCCTACATCGCCATCCGCGGCGGCAACAACATCGCCGAAAACTCCGATGTGCCCGCCGACCGCATGCGCCTGGCGATGAAGCACATGCGACCGGTGCTCGACCACCGCGTCAAGCGCACCAAGTGGTGCGTCCTGCGCTGGCCGGGCTCCTCCATGGCCCAGCAGGCCGGCATGAGCACCGAGGCGTTTGAAAAATTCTACTTCGACGTCTGCCTGCTCGATTACAAGGCGCTGCTGCCGTCGATGAACGCGCTCAAAAAGCTGATGGACAAGACCGAGAGCGTCCACATCAAGGGACCCGGCACCGACCTGCGCTTTTCCATCAAGGGCCTCAACTCCATCGTCTGCGGTGGAAATTACAACATCCCGGACGGCGAGGTGTTCACCGCGCCCGTCCGCGATTCGGTGGAGGGCCACATTTCCTACAACGCGCCGACGATCTATCAGGGGATCCCGTTCGACGCCATCCGCCTGGAGTTTTCCAAGGGGAAAATCGTCAAGGCGGAAGCCGGATCACGCACCCGCGAGCTCAACAGAATTCTCGATAGCGACGAGGGCGCGCGCTACATCGGCGAGTTCGCGCTGGGCTTCCACCCGCTCATCCTCGAGCCGATGCGGGACATTCTGTTCGACGAGAAAATCGCCGGCTCCTTCCACTTCACCCCCGGCCAGGCCTACGACGAGGCCGACAACGGCAACCGCTCGCAGGTCCACTGGGACATGGTCAACATCCAGCGCAAGGACTGGGGCGGCGGCGAGATCTGGTTCGACGGCAAGCTGATCCGCAAGGACGGCGTCTTCCTCGCAAAAGCGCTGGAGAAACTCAACGGCTAGAGCGGACCCGGTGAGGCGCCGGGAGATTCTTTCGCGATACTCTGGACCGCCGCCCGCCGATGCTGTGTAGTTGTCCCGCCGTGAATCCCACTCAAGCCCTGCCCTCCGCCTTGACCGCCGACCTTGAAATCAAGGACGCCCAACTGATTTTCAAGCGCGTCTGGGAAGGACTGGAAAAAGAAGTCGGCCGCGAGAAGCTCCAGTTTCCGAAGGAACTCATCCTGCTCGGCGGCGCGCCCGGCTCCGGCAAAGGCACCAACACCGCCTTCATCCGCCAGGTCCGCGGGATTTCCGCTCCGCCCATCGTCATCAGCGAGCTGCTCGACTCGCCGGAAGCGAAGAAAATCAAAGCCGGCGGCGGCATGGTCGGCGACGAGGAGGTCCTCCGCCTGTTATTTCACGAACTTTTGAAGCCGCAATTCCGCGACAGCGCCGTGCTCGACGGGTTCCCCCGCACCACCGTCCAGGTCGAGTGCCTCAAGCTGTTCTACGACCAGATGATCTCGCTGCGCCGCGAGTTTTCCAACACCCCGCAGGCCCACCGCTTCCGGCAGCCGACTTTCCACATCATGGTGCTCTTCGTGGATGAGGCGGAAAGCATCAACCGCCAGCTCAAGCGCGGCCGGGAAACGCTCGTCCGCAATGCCGAGGTCCGCCAGTCCGGCGTCGGCGAGCTGGGAGAAGAACGCAATACCGACTTCGATCCCGAGCTCGCCCGCAACCGCTACCGCACCTTCAAGGAGAAGACCTACGACGCGCTCGTCTCGCTCAAGCAGATCTTCCACTACCACTTCATCAACGCCCAGGCGCCCATCGACGTCGTCCAGCAGAACATCGTCCAGGAGCTCGCCTATCAAAGCTCGCTCGAGCTCGACCCCCGCACCTACGACACGCTCCGGCTCATCCCGCTGGCCGACGAGATCGTCCAGAACGCCCGCCAGGAGCTCGTCAACCGGCTTGACAGCTATCAGATCGAGCACCCGCAACTCCTTCAATCCGTGGTCGATTTCATCCAGGTGAAAATGATGCCCACCATCAAGCGCTACGCCGTGAGCGGCCGCACGATGATCAATACCGAAGACGCGCTTTTCACCGATCCGGTCGCCATCGCGATCCTCATCGACATCTTTTCCGAGCGTGGATTCCGCGCCAGCGTGGACATCCACCGCCAGGAGGTGCCCGAGCGCTTCGACCTCGTCACCGGCAAGATCGAGACCCGCGAGAAGCGGATCTATCGAATGATGGTGCTCTTCGAAGGCTCCACCATCCGGCGCGGTTGACCGGCCGCGGGCGATTTCCATCTTGTCAGGGATGCGGAACCGGCCATCTTTAAAATCCATCAACCTCGCACCACCCACGCCATGAACAGTCACCTCGAAAAATTCCGCCACCGCCTGGAGGACGAGATCAAAGCCGCCGAAGCGTCGCTCGCCCTGGCCGCCCGCCACGTCACCTCCGCCACCGAGACCGGGCTGGAAACCCTCGAAGCCCGGCTGCACGAGGCCCTCGCCAAAACCGAAGCCGGGCGGGAATCCGCCGAGCACGCCGGCCAGCGGATCAGTCATTTTCTAGCGGAAACCAAGAACCACGCCGTTTCCAAACTCGAAGACTGGAAGACCGACCACGAGATCGAAAAACTCGAAAAGCTCGCCGACAAGCGCGAGCAACAGGCCGCGGACGCCGTGATCGTCGCGGCGTATGCCCTGCTTCAGGCGGAGGTGGCGATCGTCGAGGCCTTGAAGGCGCGGAAGATCGCCATCGAAGTGGCCGGATGACCCGCGCCGCCCGGCGGATTGACAAGGGGATGCCGGGACAGCATCTTCCGCGCATGGTGTCCGAGAAACCCAATCCGCTACCGGCGGCGCGCCTGCCGGTGTTCGCGCTTTCCTGCTGGGCGCTGGCGCTGATGGCGCTGGCACAGTTGTTAGTCTCCGGTTTGGCGCTGGCGACGCGGTTCGAGGAATCGCGCGAGGTGCGGACCATCATCAAGGAGGTGCCGAAACTCGTCGCCGTGCGCGTGCCTGCGGCGGGTCTTGCCGGCGAGGACCGTTCGGCTTCGGTGGTTTCCCGGCCACCGGTGCCGCCGCCCGCCGCCTCGCTGCCGCTGCCACCGCCGACGCCGGTGACCACGCCGCAAGTCGCGGACCCACGGTCGGAGCGGATGGTCAACGAAGCCCGCCAGGCCCGCGTGGCCGGTGACATGGGCCTCGCCATCTTGAAACTTGAGGAGGCGCTTTCCCAATCCCCGGACGACCCGAGCGTGCATTACGAACTCGGCCTGGTCCACGAGCAGATGGGCGTGTTCGACACCGCCGCCGCGCACTACGAGAAGGTTTTCCAAATGGGTGTCTCCGGCGCGGGCTCGCTTTACGAACTCGCGGCCGGGAAACTGCGCGACGGCTTCGAGCAACCGGACGCCATGGTCGGCAAGCTCGCCTTGGGCCGGGTGCGCATTTTTAACGATGCGAAAAAC
>JBEDKU010000503.1:0-3120 GCA_041172045.1 Verrucomicrobiota bacterium
CCGTGCCGTCGGATAGTCGGGGTCGAGCGGCACACAGGCGGCGCCGCTTAGGAGAATGGCGATTTGTGCGGCGATCATTTCCGGCACCGACGGGGCACACAGCGCGACGCGGTCGCCTGGCTTCACGCCTGCCGCGATGAGTTCACCGCACAGGCCGAGCGCGGAAGCCGCCAGGAGTTGATAGGAAACCGGGCGCTGTTGGTGGGTCAGCGCGACGCGGTCCGGCTGGCGGGCGGCTTGTTCCAGAAACAAGGCACCAAGTGAGCGCTCGGAAGGGTAGGGGAGGGTCTTGCCGGACCACTGGGAAAGCTCGGTTTTTTCCGGGATCGTTAGAATCGGTAGGCGTGAGAGCGGGACATCGGGCGCGCCGGCCGCCGCATCGAGGAAGACCTCGAAGTGACGCAGCAGTCGTTCCGCCGTCTCGCGGTCGAAGAGATCGCGGGCGAAGTCGCACGAGGCGCGCCAGCCGTCGGCGCGCTCGACCATGAAGAAGTGCAGGTCGAAGATCGCGCCCGGCGAGCGCGAGGGAATCGCCGTGAGCTTCGCGCCGCCGAACGAGACCGGTCTCACAAAATCCCGCTGGTGGGTGAAATTGATTTGGAAAAGCGGATTGCGTCCCGCGTCCCGGCGCGGTTGCAAGGTCTTGACCAGTTGCTCGAAGGGCAGGTCCTGATGAGCGATCGCTTCGGTGACATTGTCACGCACCTGCTCGACCAGTTGACCGAACGACGGATCGCCGGAGAGGTCGGTGCGTAAGATGACGCTGTTGATGAAGGTGCCGATGATCGGTTCCAGTTCCGCACGCGTCCGCCCCGCGACCGGCGAGCCGACCGCGATGTCCTCGTGCCCGGTGTAGCGGCTGGCGACGGCCTTGAAGGCTGCTAGAAAAACGTGGAACATCGTCGCGCCCTTTTCCCGTGAGATGCGGGCGACCTTTTCGCTGATCGACGGGCGCAGGATGAGCGAGACGATGTCGCCATCCCAGGACTTGACTGCCGGACGAGGTCGGTCGGTGGCGAGTTCCAACTCGGTATAGCCTCGGAGTTTTTCCTTCCAGAATTCCTGGTGCGGGATGAGTTCCGGACTCTCGATGAATTCGCGCTGCCAGAGGGTGAAGTCGGCGTATTGGATTGCCAGCGGTTCCATCCGTGGTGCCCGGTCTTCCAGCGAGGCGTTGTAAAACTCCGCCAATTCGTCGGTCATGATGCCGATCGACCAGCCGTCCGCGACGGAATGGTGGATGGTGATCTGGAGGATGTGCCGGTCCGGGGCGGCGATGATGAGGCTGGCGCGGAACAGAGGATCCTTGGAGAGGTCGAAGTGGGTCCGGGCTTCGATGGAACCCAGCCGGTCGAGCTCGTCCGCGAGTTCGCGGCCTGCGAGGTGGGAAATGTTAGTAAGTGATAGCGGGAAGGTGGTTTCCTGCGCGATGACTTGCAGCAGCTTCCCGTCCTCCTCGACGAAGCGGGTGCGCAGTCCCTCATGGCGGGCGGCCAGCGAGTCGAACGCCGATTTCAACAACCCCCGGTCAAGCGCGCCGTTGAGCTCGAAACGCACCGGCACGTTGAACGCCGGATGGCTGGGGAAAAGCTTTTCCAGATAGAAGAACGCTTCCTGCGCCGGAGACGCGGGAAATGCATAGGATCCGGTATCGGCGGCGGCCTGGTCGGAGGATGCGGGCGTTTGATTCATCGGCTCAGAGGTTGCGACGGTAGGCATCCCGGTTGGCAGGTTGAATGGCAGCTTGGGCCGGTTTTTCCCTGGTGGAGGCGGATGCGGCGGCAAGTGCGGCGACATTGCGGAGGCGGAAGACCTGTGCTGGTGTCAGTGCCAGCCCGGCCCGGGTGGCGCGGGTGGTGATTTGGAAGATCAGGATCGAGTCGCCGCCGAGTTCGAAAATATCGTCCTCCACTCCCAAGTCATCCTTGCCGAGCACCTGCTTCCAAATCTCCAACAGCTTGGCCTCGGTCTCGTTGCGCGGTGCCACCACTCGGCGCGGTGCGGCGGGTGCCTCCACTTCGGAAGGCGCGGGCAGCGCCTTGCGGTCCACCTTGCCGTTAGGTGTCAGCGGGAATTTCTCCAAGGTAATGAAGACCGAGGGAATCATGTAGTCCGGCAGCCGCGCGGACAGGTGGCGGCGTAGCTCAGGGGCGATGTCGCTGGCCGAAGCGCCTGCGGCAAATGGCACGTTCGCGAAAGCAGCCGATGGTCGGGCGTGAGTCTCTTTCTTCCAAACCGGCAGTGACTTCTGAGTGGAGAACACCACATCCAGCAGCCCGTCCGTGCCGTCGCCGTGCCAGCGGACATGGGCCTTGAATCCCGCGTGAGCCGCTAGTGCGAAAAGTTCCTCAGCGGATGCGGCGTTGGACGGTGCGCTAGGTATCGCCGGCAAGGGGCCGTCGGTGGGTGCTGCCAGGAGCGCGCGGTGGAACCCGAGTGCCGGGACAAGTCTGGCGTCCGGAATGCCGGTGAGGTGGACGGTGGCTTTGGATCCATCCAGGATCGCCTCGAGTTGTTCGAGGTTGAGGTTTTTCCACACCTGGGGCTCAGGGACCTCGTAAGTGTCGGGCGCGGGCTGCTTGTGCAGAATCACGTCGTAGTGGAAGCGGGTCGTCTCGTTGAAGATTTTTCCGCGGCGCAGCAGGGTTTCGATGTGGGTGAACTCCGGGATCTGTTCCGGGATGAAGTCGAACCAAGCGGGGTCGAGCGAGAGTTCGGTTTCGTGAGCCACCCGGCGGTCGACGCTTTCACGGAGTTGCCCGGCGGTCGTGCCGTCCGGCGCCCGTTCGAGAAGTGCTTCCGCATGGTGGGTCGAGAGCAGAGCACTGCCTTGCAGGTCGCCCAGATAGATCCGGCCACCGGGTTTCAAGACCCGTGCCGCTCCGGCGAGCACGCGGGTGAGGTAGGCGGCGTCCGGGAAATACTGCGCCACGGAGTTGATGATGACCGTGTCGAAGTGCGCGTCCGGAATCTCACTGAAATCATCGGCCGGGCGGTGGAAAAGTTTCACCTGCGCGAGCGGATGATTTTTCTCCAGCGCCTCGATGGCAACCTTGGAAATATCCGCCGCCCAGTAGCATTCCGAATCCTTGGCGAGGCGGGCGAGAATCTGTCCGGTGC
>JBEDKU010000504.1:0-3208 GCA_041172045.1 Verrucomicrobiota bacterium
TCGAGATTCCGGCGAGCAGGCAGGCATGATAGACCTTGCAAAAGCGGGCCATCGCGAGATTTCCGCGTGCCTTGCCGACCCACGGCACCCGGTTGATCAAGCGGTCGATCGCAGGATTTTCCGGCGCGGCTTTCAATAATCCGCGGATCCCCAGCAAAACGGCGAAGCCCGCCGCATAGACGATGAGCAGCGTCATCACCAGGCTGCCGAGAATCTGGCTGTAGCTCATTTCTCCTTTCATCAAGGCGCCCGGCACGATGCCGATGACGATTCCCAGGTGAAGCACGATGACCGGATAGATCATGCCCATGACGATGTCCCGGCGGGCGGCGGCCAGCATCCCGAAATAGTCGGCCAGATGTTGGAACGCGGGTGCCAGTTTGCCGCCGCGCTCCCCGGCGCCGATGATGGCGCGCTCGAGTCCGGTGACGTGCCGGGCGTCGCTGGCGAAGGCCGCGGTGATCGATTGTCCCGCTTCGAGTCCGCGGTCCAGGTCGGCTAACAACTTTGCCTGCGCCGGAGGCGGGCGGGTATCCCGCAGCACCGCCGCCGCCTTGCGGATGTCGAATCCGGCCTCAAGCAACTTGGCGATTTCCGAGTAGAAAAGATGTCGATGGGCTGCGTTAGGAGTCATGGAACGTGTGATTCCTATCGTTCGGCGGGGAATTCACCAAGCTTCATTTCCGCCGTGACCGGTCGTGGCTTGCTCTGGATCTACCAGAATCTGCTCGCCATCCGGTGGATTGCTGTGACTAATCGCCCTCATGTCCGGTCAAAAATGGATGCTCGCGGTTTTGCTGGCGTTTCCACTGTTGGGGAGTTGCGGAAAAAAGGAAGCGGCCGCGGATTCTTCCTCGGCCACGGCAGTTTTTGACACCCAGTGGTCGTGTGAAGAGCACTGGATGGTCGCCAACGTCGTGCGCGATCTCCAAGGCATGGCCAAACTCGTGGGGGAAAAACCGGTGGATGCCGTCGTCGCTACCGGCAAGGCGGCGCGCGAATACCTCGTCGTTGCGACCACACTGGTCATGGCTCCGTCGTGCTGGGATCCCGGGAGCTATCTTCCTCTGCTGGAATCCTGGAAACCCGTCGCACACAGCTCTCCCGGGACAGCGCCGGATCTCCTGCACGATCTCCTCACTCCGACAGCCACCGCCATCCAGAAGTCGAATGAAGCCGTTTCCAAACGCATCGCCGCCACTCCGACCGATCCGCTGGCGCACGAGGAAGCGGCGTTTCTCCTCGGAGTCTTTGGAATTCGGGAGAACGCCCGCCAGTTCAGCGACTTGCGGCCCTTGCTCTGTCGCATGACCGCCCATCTCGCCTTCGCCGGGAAACTACGCGCCGGGGCCGAGCCCTCGCCCGTCGGCCAATGGGCACAAGTGCTCTACGATTACCACGCCGGCCGCCCCCGCAAGGCCCGCGAGCTCATGCAGCAGCTCCCGTTCGAGGGGGGTGCCGGTCGCTGGAAGCGCGTCGTCGAATTGCTGGTCACCGGCGACTGGCGGCGCACCGGCGATCTCGCCGAACCCAGCCTCGCCGAGGCGATCGCCCACGTGCGGGCACTCAAACTGCACCGGGGAAATCCGCTGATGCTCGAATTCGTCACCGAGCGGAAGGACCTCCAGGCGGTCCCCGAGTGGTCGCGGCTGCTGGCGGGTGCCGAAAAAAGTGTCGATGAGGGCCACATCGCCATGAAATCCGCGGTCGCCATGGAGTTTCTCGAAATCGCCGAAATTTTTCAGACCGGCAAGGAACCGAAGCCGGACAAGCTCGCCAAGTTCCTCGCTCTCGAAAGCCCGGTCGCGCTGGTAGGCAAGGACGGTGCCCCGAAGGTCATCCAGGACGGGGAATGGGCGGCTTACTTCCGTCGGCATTTTTACGCCGCCTGTGCGGATGTCAGTCGATTTGCGGTCCGTCAGTGGGGCTCTGCGGAGGCCGCGGCGGAGTGGGAGAAGACCACGCTGCCTTATTGTCGGAAGCTTCCCGGACATGAACTGGTCGAGCCGCTGCTCGCCACCGATGACGCGGATTTTCAATCCGACCTGCGGGCGACCGCGGAGTTTATCCGCCGGAATCCTGAAAAAGTTCCAACCGGACTGTGGTACGACTATCGGTTTCCGGCTCTCGAAGTCCGGGTGGAAACCCGCATGCCGGAACAAACCCCGTGGTTTCGCGAGGCCTCTCCTCCCGGCACCGCGCACGATCCGACGCGACGCATCCGCTTCGAGGGGATTCAAGGCGGTGATTGGCTGGAAAACATCCGGGCGCTGCACGAACTGGATCCATGGAACCCGGAGCTCTGCTACGAGCTCGCCGAGAACTCCGGCAACGACCTTGCCAGTGTCAAACGCGCTTGGGGTGACTTGCGTGAGTATAGCGTCCGGCCGCTCCGACAAATCCTCGAAGGACCCGCGCTGACCACCGATGAGCGGATCGAGACTTTGCAGACTTTCAGCACACTCGATCCTGAGGAAGGACTCGGCCTCGGGGCCGCGCTGGTCACCGCCGGTCGGCCGGAGGAGGCGATCAAGGCCTACGAAGCCGCCTTTCGGGACGCTTCCGACCGGGTGGTGGTCGCCAATCAGTCGCTGTGGATGATTCATTATTACAAGAGCCTCGGCCAGGATGCGAAAGCACGCGAAATTGCCGATCACAACGCGGAAGTCTATTCGGAGGCGGGGCTGTTTTCCGCGCTCGTTCTGGCAGTTGAAGAAAAGGATGCCGCCCGTGCCATGGGATACGCCGAAGCCATCTCGGAACGTTACGGAAACAACTGCTATCTCGCCGCGGCGGCGTGGGGCGCGGGTCGCGACGAAAAAGCCCTGCGCCGGATTTTCCCGGACGGCCTGCGCGAAGTGACTGCCGCGGACTTCGATCCGGCCCTGCCGGTCAAAGGCGCAAGGATCAACGACAACAGCGTCACTACCAAGACCGTCGGCCTCAGGGCGGGCGACGTGCTCGTCGCGGTGGATGGCAAGCGCGTTGAGACGTTTGAGCAGTATCTCCTAATGATGAGCATCAAGCTCGACCCGCAGACCCGCATCATTTACCGGCGCGGCAAGCGTATCGCGGAAATCGACTGTCAGCTCCCCGACCTGCGCTTGGACGTGAATATGGTTAGCTTCGCCCCTTGAGGCCAGGTCAGACTTTTTTGGTAAGCATCGCCACTTTTCCCCTGCGGTATTCCCAGACATGAAGCCACGGG
>JBEDKU010000505.1:0-8626 GCA_041172045.1 Verrucomicrobiota bacterium
GAGGTGAAGATGGTGGTGGTGTCCTTGCCGAGGGTTTTCTTGTAGGTCTCCAGAGTTTTGACGAACTGGTAGAAATCGGCGGCGGTGGGGCTGGAATTGTAGGCGGTGGCGTAGATGCCGGTGGCCTGGGCGTCGGCCTTGCCTTTGATTTCCTGCTCCTTGCGGTAGGCCTCCGACTCGATTTGTAAAAGGTCGCGCTCCTTGCGGCCGAGGATTTTCGCGGCCTCGCCGGCACCTTCCGAGCGGAAGCGGTCGGCGATCTGCTGGCGCTCGGAGGCCATGCGGGCGTAGATTTTCTCGATGACGCCGGGCTTGTAGTTGATGCGCTTGAAGCGGACGTCGATGAGTTCGATGCCCCAGGCTTTGACCTTGGGCTGGGCGGCTTTGAGGATTTGCAGGTCGAGCTGGTTCCGGCCGAACTGGATGGGCGGGAGCACGCCGAGGTTGGAATTGGCGGAAGTGAGTGAGTCGTCGCGGACGGGCTTGCGATTCTTGTCGCTGCGGATGACCTCGATGAGGTCGTGTGAGGCGATGACATTGCGGGTCTCGCTGCCGATGATGTCGTCGAGCCGGGAAAGAGCGCTGCGTTCGTCGCGGAGTTTTTCGAAATAGGTCTGCGGGTCGGAGATGCGCCAGCGGGCGAAGTTGTCCACGGTGATGTAGAGCTTGTCGCGGGTGGGCATCTCGGTGGCGGGGCCGTCCCACTCGAGCATGCGTTTTTCGATGCGGTTGACCTGTTGGATGAATGGTTTTTTCCAATGCAGTCCGGCTTCGTTTTTCGCGGGGTCCGCGTTGATCGGGGAGCCGACGGGCTTGCCGAACTCGGTGATGAAAACCTGTTCCGCCTGATCCACGGTGTAGGCGCTGCTGGCGAGGACGATGACGCCGACGAAGGCAACGATGAGAATGGGGATGAATTTCATGCGGTGGATCACTTGAGGTTGAGGAGTGGGAGGAACTGCTTGGCGTCCTCGTCGATGATGATTTTCGAGCCGAGCTGGGGCAGCACTTCGTTCATGGTTTCCAGATAGAGCCGTTGTTTGGTGATGGCCGGGGCCTTGTCGTATTGGATGAGGAGTTCCTTGAAGCGGGCGACGTCGCCCTCGGCCTCGTTGATGCGCTGGACGGCGAAGCCCTCGGCACCGGAGATGCGCTGGTCGGCGAGGCCCTTGGCTTTCGGGATGACCTGGTTGTATTGGCCGTTCGCCTCATTGATGAGCTGCTCGCGGACTTGCTGGGCGCTGTTGACGTCGTCGAACGAGCGCTGCACGGGTGCCGGCGGATGCACGTTCTTGAGCTGGATCTGCTCGGCGGTGATGCCCATGCCGAGTTTTTCCAGCAGCACCTTCAAGCGCAACAGCGACTCGGACTCGATCTCGGTGCGGCCGATGGTGAGCACCTCGTCCACGGTGCGGTCGCCGATGACTTCGCACATCACGCCTTCCGTGAGGTCTCGCAATGTGGAGCCGGGATCGCGGACTTGGAAGAGATAGTCCTGCGGCGAGGAAATGCTGTATTGCAGGATCCACTCGACTTGGGCAGCGTTGAGATCGCCGGTGACCATGTCGCGTTCCAAGTCCGGAGCTTCGCTGTATTGTTCCGTGTTCGAAGCGCCGGGGGTGTTGAAACCGAACTCGAGTTTCAACTGCCGGCGGACCGGCACGATGGTCGCGGTATCCACGCCATACGGAATTTTGAAATGGAGACCCGGCTTGGCGACTTCATGGAATTTTCCAAAACGCTGGACGACGGCTTCCGACTCGGGGCTGACGGTGTAGTAGGAGGTGAACAGCCCCGCCACGAGAAGGATGCCGACGGGTGCGAGGAGCAGCCATTTGGCGGAGATCGTGATCTTCGGGCGGGGGAACGGAAAGGAGACGTCAGGCGGTGGTTTCATGATTGAGTCGGGTGGAGTGCCCATTCACAGGGCTGTAAATCGGCAGGGGAGTGCAAACTACGGAGGAATCTGGACATTGGAACCTTGAAAATTGCGTGGAGTTTGTAAGCGGGCGGATTGAGGTTCCGATTCGCGTGGCGGCGGGCGGCACCTAGCCTGCGGGCCTGCCGCCGAGGTGACGTGATTTATTCAGCATTTCCTGATGATTGGCTTTGACGGATTACGATGACCTCCGTAGAAGAATGCGTCTTTGCAAGCATGAAGTGCCCCCGTTGTGTCCAGCGAATCCACCGAGCTGCGGCGTCCTGCCCGCATTGCGGATTCACGCTTGCCGATGCGGATGAGCGCTTCGGCACCGAGGATGTCCATCTTCGCAGCCTTACCGATGCCGCCGGCATCCTGCGTCGCGGCGACCGCCAGCGGGTGGAAGCGGCGATGGAGAAAATCACGCGGCGCTTTCCGCAGATTTTCGTGGCGGTTTACACCGGGGCGCTGGGCGAGGTCGCGAACATCCGTCAATTCGGGTTCTGGCTGCTGAACCGCTCGGCCTTCGAGGACGTGCCGGTGGAGAAGCCGAACGAGGCGGGCATCCTCATCACCATCGATCCCGAATCCAAGGCGGCGGGCATGGTGTTCGGTTATTTGTTGGATCCGTATTTGGAAGAGGCCGACACCTTCGAATGTCTGTCCCGCGCCCACGCCTACTGGCTGGAGGGGCACTATGCGGACGGTATTTTGCGGGCGCTCGCCCATCTCGACGGCATCCTGCGCAAGCGCAGCCGCCAGGCGCGGCGGGATCCGGAGCATTTCGAGCGCAAGGTGGTGCTGCCAGCCCAGTTCGGGGATCTGGTCCGCCGGATTCGCGCGGGGCACCGGCCGGGCGCTCCGGAAGAGGAAACCGCGGAGGTCCTGTCGTGAAATTTCATCCGCTCGTTGCCGCCGCTTTTTTCGCCGGCAGGGCGTTCGCCTTGGTGGAGCCGCCACTCCCTTTGTGGAACCCGACGGAGCGCGCCGAGCTTGAAGCCGCCGGTTGGATTCCCGGAGCCATTCTTCTCACGGACGAGCCGGTGCCCGACGAAATCGACAAACCCGCCGCGGAGCCGCTGCAAGTCGAGCCGCCGAAGCCCGAGGAGATCGCCGAGGATCACAAACCGTCGCCGGACATCGCCGAGAAATTCCTGCCCGCTTATTTCGCCGAGCATCCGAAAAATTTTCTCATCGATCCCCAGGGACTGCTCACTCCGTCCGACTACCGCGACCGACTGGGCTTTCTCAACTACCATGCCAGCGACTCGTCCATCGACCTGTTTGTCTACGTGATGGGCGGCGACCAGACGATCCCCAGCGAGGTCCGCGCGGAGGAGTTGATCGAGCGCTTTTTCACCGAAGGCCGCCCTGCGGTGGTGGTGTATTACTATTTGGGGGCGCCGCAGAGGTCCGTCGTCTATCTGAGCCCTTCCATCACCGACGCCGTCTCCGCCGCCGAGCAGCGCCGCGCCTTGGAAAGCTCCGTGATGCAGGCGTTTGAGAAAATCAAACCCACCGAGCAGCTCGAGAAGTTCCTCGTGCAGATGTCCATCCGCATCTACTGGATGGAGCGGATGCTCGCTGGGGAAACCACCGCCGGCGACACGCTTCCGCTCAGCGGGCCGGTCAAGGCTTCCAACAGCCGGGCCGCCGCGAAATCCGCGAAATTTCTGTGGATGCAGGAAATCGCCCGCAAGTCGGCCGTGCCCGCCGGCACGCTGGTGGCGGCGTTTCTCGCCGCCATCGGGCTCAACCATTGGCTGCGCCGTCGCGCCCGCTATCGGTTTCCTGAGTTCGACGTCGAGCCCCGGTTAGGCGGTGCCCACGCCGCTGGAGTGGGGGCGGTGATTTCCTTCGCCAGCGCCGCCGTGCCACCCGCCTCCCAGCGCGACCAGGTGCCGGATTACCTGCGGCGGGCCTGATCGGAGGATTCAACCGAGCACGAATCCGCAGACCGCCACCACATGGCACACGCTGCCGCCGAGCACGAAGAGGTGCCAGATCGCGTGGTTGAACGGCAGCCGGTGCCAAGCGTAAAATACAATTCCGAAGGAGTAGGTGAATCCACCCGCGACGAGCCACCAGACGCCAGGCATCGGCAGATTCCGGACCAGAGGGCCCATTGCGAAAAGGATCAGCCATCCCATCGCCAAATAGAGCGTGGTCGAAATCCAGTGGTCCTTTTTCCCCTTCCGCAGGGTTTTGATGAGGACGCCGGTGATTGCCATGGCCCAGACGATTCCAAACAACCACCAGCCGGTCGTGCCGCGCAGCGTGATCAGGGTGATGGGCGTGTAGGAACCGGCGATGAGTACGTAGATGCAGGCGTGGTCGAGCGATTGGAAATGCGCCTTCCACCGCGTCGAAGTGAAAAAGTGATAGAGCGTGGACGACGCGTAGAGCAGGATCAGCGAGGATCCGAAGACCACCGCCGACACCACCTTGAGCGGCTCGCCCGCCGAGAGCAGCAGCATGGTCACCAGCGCGGCGACGCTGAAGACGACGCCCGCCGCGTGGGTCAGCAGGCTGGCCACTTCTTCGCGATGGGAGTCGCACAAGGGCGACCGATGGGAAATTTCCAATTGCATCCGGCGTGCTGTCTTTTCGCCTCGGAAGGCCCGCTTGTCCAGACGGCGCGGATTCCGAGCAGAAAAAGATCGGACTGAAGTCCCGGACTGCTTTAGAACGCCGCCGTGCAGACCCTCGCCGCTTCGTTTTTCCTCCAGATGGCCGTGATCCTGTGTGCGTGCCGGGTCGTCGGGTGGCTGGGGAAAAAGATCGGTCAGCCGCAGGTGGTCGGAGAAATGGTTGCTGGCGTGCTGCTCGGGCCGTCGCTGCTCGGGTTGTTGTTTCCCGAGGCGAGCGCGAGGCTTTTTTCCCAAGAAACGCGCGGGATTCTCTACGTCGGCGCACAGCTTGGGGTGGGGCTTTACATGTTTCTGGTGGGCATGGAGTTCAAGACGGAGCTGTTCCGCAGTCGGGCGAGGAGCGCGGCGAGTGTGTCCATCGCCGGGATGTTAGTCCCGTTCTTGCTCGGCGGTTTGTTGGCTCCGTGGCTGGTGACCATCCCCGGTTTGTTTTCCGCCAAAACCGAAGTTTATCAGGCGGCGTTATTCCTCGGAGCCGCCATCGCGATCACCGCTTTCCCGATGCTGGCCCGGATCATCTACGAGCGCGGGCTGTCCGGCACCTCGCTGGGCACGCTTGCGCTGGCGGCCGGGGCCATCGACGACGCGGCGGCGTGGTGCGTGCTGGCCATCGTGCTGGCGAGCTTCGGCGGCGGCGACAGCGCGTTCCTCGGCATGCAGGTGAATCCGGCGGTGCTCGCCATCGCCGGCGGTGTCGCCTACACCGCCTTCATGCTCACCGGCGGGCGGCGGTTGCTGGTGAAATTGGGTGGGATCGCCGAACGCGACGGGGGAGTGGACTCCATGATGTTAGCGGTTGTGCTCATCCTGTTCTGCCTGAGCGCCTGGTTCACCGACGCCATCGGCATCCACGCGGTGTTCGGAGGATTCATCCTCGGCATCGCCATGCCGCGCGGCGTGATCACGGAGGAGGTGACGAAAAAACTGGAGCCGTTCACCGTGATTTTCCTGCTGCCGATGTTCTTCACTTTTTCCGGGCTCAACACCCGCCTGGCGGTGATGCTGGAGCCGTCCGTCCTGCTCGTCGCCGTGGTCGTGCTGCTGGCTTCCACGCTTGGCAAGGGAGTCGCCTGCTGGGCCGCCGCGCGGTTGAACGGCGAGGACAACCGCACGTCGCTGGCCATCGGCGCGCTGATGAACGCCCGCGGGTTGATGGAGCTGATCATCATCAACATCGGCCTGCAAAAAGGCGTGATCGGGCCGAAACTTTTCGCGATCCTCGTCATCATGGCCATCGTCACCACGCTGATGGCCAGTCCGGTCTTCGAGCGGGTTTACGGCAGGCACTCGGGGAGAGATTTGTCGGCTCCTGATGGGAGATGATTTCAATCCGCCGGTGCCACCCGATAGAAGCGGCGGGGCTTGCCGGCCGAGTCCGGGTCCACGCAGTTCTGCCTGCTCGTTGTCAGGGTCACCGATACAAGAGGCTTCCAAGTGACGAAATCATCCGAGACCTCCACGCGATACGTCCGGCCAATCTCGCCACCGACCGAGATGACGTGCTGGTCACCCACCTTTTCCAACTCAAGTTTGGCGGGCAACGCCTCGTAGGGTTGGCTCAGTTGCACCGTGTTGAGACCCGTCGCGTACACCCGGCCGGCCGGTCCCATCGCGATCGCGCTGGCGGTGTTACCGTCTCCCAGATAGAGCCAGCCGTCGGTGCCGTCGCTGTTTACCTTGCACACCGCCATTTGGAACAGGGTGCCGGCGGCGAGGTAAGCGTTGTTTCGATCATCCAACAGCAACTGGGAATGGAGTAACAGGTTCTGGCTGCCGTCGGCGTTCAAGTTCTGCCAGATCACGCCGCCACTGCTGTTGAACTTCACAAAAGCCGCGCCGCCCGAGGTGGGAGGGTTGTAGCCGCAGGATACCGGTAGGTCGTCGCCGCCCACCTCCACCCGGAATCCGCCGAAAGGATGGGTCACCGACCACAAGGTGGCACCGGCCGGATCCAGCTTGCGGAGCACCGTGCCGCCGTTGGAGACATACTCACCGTGGAGGATGTAGGAATTCCCCTGGCTGTCGCCCGCGAGGTCGCCGGTTGTCAGGCTGGGGATGCCGGTCAAACTCCAAACCGTGTTGCCCGCGAGATCGAGTTTGGCGTAGCCGTTGATGCTGCCAGTGACGCCTCGGCAATAGATCAGGATGCCCCGGTCCGGTGAAAACTTGAAATGTTGGGCGGCCCCGATGCCCTGGCTGTCGAACCAGTTCCACCGCACGCCGCCGTCCGGATTGAAGGCCTTCACCCTTGAAACCAGGCCGTTAGGACTCATTCCCAGGCCGAGCACATAGATGATGCCGTTCCCATCCACGAGGCAGCGCCGCGTGCTCGATCCGTCGAAGTCGCCGTCATACACCACCCGCCACAGCAGGTCGCCGGCGGGTGAGAATTTCATCAGGAGACTGGCCGCGGTCACGGGGTTGGAATAGCCGGACATCAGCGTGCCACAGACGACGATATTGCCGGAAGGATCGCAGGAGACCCAGACGGCTTGTTCCCATTTTGTCGGTTCGGTTTGGTCGTAGCCCGCCTGCCATTGTTGAACTCCGTTGCTGTTGTGTTTGATGAGTTGGATGTCTCCCGCCGAATTCGCGTCATAGCGGGTGGTATACACGTTGCCTTGTCCATCCCCGGCCACTGAAACGCCGCCCGGACCCTGGACCCAGTCCGCCGTCACTTGGGCATGGCCCGGAACTGAGGACAACAGCAGCAGTTTGAGGCATAATGTTAACCACGTCACCGGGGCGGTCCTCCACGGTCTGGAGAAATAGACGCATCCAAATTTTTCAAAAAAATCTCTCATGGCGGGGGGCGGTTGAAATTCACCGCTGGTAATCTGCACCCCATTCCAAGGAATCACCACGCATTTTTTGCTATTTTCGCGGTGGATTGTATGGATCGCCGCGAAAAGGGCGATGGGAAACCCGGATCGGCGGGTCGAATACCCGGGGCTTGCAAAAGCGGCGGCGAAATCGCACCCATCGGGCTTTCTTAAAACTCATGAAATTCGGCATCATCGGCACAGGCACCATCGGCCGCTTCCACGCGGAGGCGATCCACGCGATGGACGGCGGGACACTGCACTCGGTTTACAACCGGAATCCGACTGCGGATTTTGGCGTGCCGGCGCACACGGATCTGGCGGAGTTTCTAGCGGACCCGGAGTTGGAAATCGTCACCATCGCGACTCCGTCCGGCGCGCATTTCGATCCCACGATGGCCGCTCTGATGGCGGGCAAGCACGTGATCTGCGAGAAACCGCTGGAGATCACCGTCGAGCGGATCGACCGGCTTATCGCCGCCGCGGCGGCGAGCGGCAAAACGCTCGCGGCCATCCTCAACCGGCGGTTCAATCCGGCAATGGCGGCATTCAAGGTGGCCGCGGACGGCGGGCGCTTCGGCCGGATGGTTTCCGCATCCTGTTATGTGAAATGGTTTCGCGACCAGGCTTACTACGATTCCGCCCCTTGGCGCGGAACGATGGCGCTGGACGGCGGTGGCGCGCTGATGAACCAGGCCATCCACAACATCGACGCGCTGCTCCACCTGGCAGGGCCGGTGGCATCGGTGCAGGCGAACGCGGCGTGCCTGGCGCATGAACGGATCGAAGTGGAGGACATGGCGGTCGCGATCCTGGAATTCGAAAACGGCGCGCGCGGCGTGATCGAGGGCTCGACGTGCTGTTGGTCGAAGGACGGTCATCCGGGGCGGGTGCAGATCTGCGGCACGGAAGGCTCGGTATTTCTCGCGGACGAGACCTTCGAGGTCTGGGATTTCAAAAACGAGCGACCGGAAGACGCGGGGATCCGGCAGAACCTGATGCGCGGCAACCAGCCGACCATGGGCGCGAACGATCCCAAGGCGATTCAGTTCCACCAGCACCAGCGGAATTTCGAGGAAGTCGTCAGCGCGATCCGCGAGGGGAGGGAACCCAGCACCTCGGCGCACGAGGCGCGGAAGTCCGTGGCGCTGATCGAGGCGATTTATCAAAGCGCGGCGAACGACGGCGCGAAAATCCGGTTTTGAGGAGTTTTAGATCGTATTCCAGTGCGT
>JBEDKU010000506.1:0-2788 GCA_041172045.1 Verrucomicrobiota bacterium
CTTCCTCCGGTTTTTTTGTTGATGCCGGTGGCCGTCTGATGAGCTGAATTGAAACCTATCCGCATCAAAGCAAACCGTGAAGTTCTACCCGGAAAATTCCAGCCCCACGCATTTGAATTCATGGGGTGTTTGGAGCGGGCTGGGCGACGGCAGCGGACCAGGGCGCAGGTCTCTTCCATCACGATCCCGCCGCCATGCTGGCGCGCCAAGCGAGGTGTATTTATGATGAACGCCAAGCAGGAATCCCAGCTCTTGGCTCTGGCTGAACCCGGTCCGGGTGGTATCTCGCGGGGCTGGCCGGAGTCGCGCCTGTTCGGGATCCCCGTCGTTTCCTTCTGGCCACTGCAAATCAGCGGCTGGGGGTTCGCATTGTTATTTCCCGTGTTCGTCTGGTTGAGCGGAACCGCCACGGAGCCGAACCTCATTTGGCTGATTTTTTCCCGCCCTTTCAGCGGTCTGCTGGTGACGACCGCCTTGCGCCCGTTCTGCTCCAAGATCTTTCACCGGGGCGTGGGTCTCTATCTGCTGATTCCCGCGATACTCGTCGCGGCGGTCGGGATCGGTTGGACTGAGTTGAACGTGGCTTGCTGGCTGTCTCGAATCCACGGCCTGCCGGATCTTCCCAGTCAAATTTGGGCGGGGGTACTGGTTTACCGGTCGTTGACCCTGCTGGTCTGGCTGCTGCTCTACTTCGGCATCAAGTCGTTCATGCGCCATTCCGCGATCGAGCGGGAGTTCCAGCGGTCCGAGATCAGGCTGCTGCGCTCGCAAGTGAATCCTCACTTTCTCTTCAACGCCCTGACCACGATCATGGCCGTGCGCAAGGACGAGGAGCAGGTGGCCCTGGTCACCCAGTCGCTGGCGGACTATCTGCGCTTTTCCCTTTCCCAACAGGAGGAGGACCAACTCAGTCATCCGCTAGGCCAGGAGCTCGAAGCTTTGGAAAACTACCTCGAGGTGGAAAAGGTCCGTTTCCAGAAGAATTTCGAGAGCCGCATCGAAGTCACCCATGAGGCGCGCGCGGTGGGAGTGCCCTCGGCCCTCGTCCAGCCGCTGTTGGAAAACGCGATCAAATACGGCCAGCAGACGAGCCCGCTGCCGCTGCGCGTCGCGATCACGGCCCGGGTCGCGGAGGGCAAACTGCACCTCACCGTGGAAAATACCGGCCGGTGGGTCGAGCCGGGCCTCACGCGTTCCCCCGGCATCGGCATCGCCAATCTCAGAAAGCGCCTCCATCTGCTTTATGGCAACCACGCCCGGGTCTCCTTTGATCTCGCGGGCTCGGCGGTGAAGGCCCGGGTTTCCCTACCCATCCAGTCTCCGGCATGAACTCAGCCGCCGCACCTCCGCCACCGAAGTCGATCCGGGCCATTCTCGTGGATGACGAGCCGTTGTCCCGCCAGCACCTTCGGGAGCGGTTGGCGGCCCATCCGGAAATCGATCTGGTCGGCGAGGCCCACGGGGTGAATTCCGCCGCGGCTTTGATTTCCGCCGAGAGACCCGACGTGGTTTTCCTCGATGTCCAAATGCCGCCCGACAATGGCTTCGACCTGCTGCCCCGCTTGGAGGAAATCCTGCCGCGGCCGATCGTGGTTTTTGTGACCGCCTACGACAGGTATGCGCTGAAGGCGTTCGACGCCAACGCCCTCGATTATCTGACCAAACCGGTGCACCCCGCGCGCCTGGCCAAGACCCTTTCGCGGATCACGCAATCGCTGGCCGACCGCCGCCTCATCGCTCACATCAGCGACCGTCCGGATGCTTCCCCGGACGAGGCTCCGGGCGCCTTGCTGGATGCCATGGATCTGATTCCCCTGCAGGATGGGGCCTACATCCGGATGGTGGAGGTCGGCCAGATCGCTGCCGCGGAAAGCCAGGGCGATTACACCCGCATCCTGGCGGCCGGCGGGAGGGCGGTCATGATCAAAAGCACGCTTTCGCTGTGGGAGAACAAGCTGCCGCCGTCGTTGTTCAGCAAGATCAGCCGCCGGCTGTTGATCAACCGCAAGCAGGTCAGGCGGATCGCTCCGTTGAACCGGGAAAACACCCGGGTCTTCCTCAACGGCATCGAGGAATCGCTGCTGTTGAGCCGGATCGAGATCCGGCGGCTCAAGGTCGTTTTGTAAAGGGCGTGGACGATGTCCGCGGTGGAAAACCCACGAGGTGACCTGTTCAGCGGTCGTTTTGGCCGGTTCATCGATAACGGATCGCACGCTCGCGGCGAGTTCATATCCAACCCTGCGCCCGGGCGACCGGGTTGTCATCTGTAGCCGTCTCCTCCTTGTCATGAGCCTTGTTCCGAATTTTTTGAAATTGAAAGCCAGCTGGTTCCTGCGCGACGCAACGCGGCGGGTGAAAGCCTGCGGACCGGTCCTACTGGGCCTCCTCTGCCTGCTGGTTTCCGGGGTGGCCAGTGCTTTTCCACCCGCGCCCTACTACTCGCTTTACGGCATCGTGCGTGACCAGGTGGGCCAGACGATCACGGCGGAAGGCGTGGAAATCATCCTGCTCAAGGGCGGGGTGGAGATCGGCCGGGCGCCGGTGACCTCCAACCGGCTCGATCAGAGCTACGAGTTGAACATGCGCCTCGACCAGAACCGCAGCGGCACCGTGTTCTACAGTGACAAGGCGGTGGCCGCGCAGGGTTTGTTCAGCCTGGTGGTGTCGATGAACGGCGTGTCTTACTACCCGATCGAAGTCAACGGAACGCTCAAAGCCGGCAAGGGTGGCGAGCGTGTGCGGCTGGACCTGACACTCGGCGAGGACAAGGACGGCGACGGCCTGCCGG
>JBEDKU010000507.1:0-3305 GCA_041172045.1 Verrucomicrobiota bacterium
GGTATTTTTGGAGTTGCCAGATGGTTTCCTCCAGATGGCTGAGGCGTCCTTGGCCGTAGCCGGCGGATTTCATCCCGCGTTGGGTGGCGGTACACATTTCCATGTCTTCGAGGTGGAACGCGATGCCTGCCTCAATCTCGCGCTGGAGGATGGCCTCGTAATCGGGCATCGTTTTGGCATCCGCTCGGATCAGCATGGTGGTGGTGAGACTGCTGGTTTCCGGTCCGGTGGGGAGGATGCGGTACCAATAGACGCGGTCCGGGGCGTTGAAGAAAAGGCAGTTCGGATAGGCGAGGTAGATCGACCATTCCAGGCAGTCTTCGAGGCCTAGGCCGGGGAAAATCGGGAAGGCGGTGTCGGCTTGGCCGGCCTCGCGGATCTCGTTTTGCATCACCTCCTTGAGCGGCAGGTGCATGGCGGAGAAGTTCTCGTTGTAGGGTTCGGTCCAGCAGCCCTTCGCCGGGAGGAAGGGTTCGAGGGTTTTGCGGTGGGCGCCAAGGTGGTGATAGCACTCCATGAAATTTTCAACGAGGATCTTCCAGTTGAACGGGCAGTCCCAGTGGGCGGACCAGACGAGTCCGGCATCGGCCATGTTCCATTTGCCGATGAGCTTTTCCTTGAGTTCTGCGAGCTTGCCGGCAAGCGGCGGTGCCTCTCCTGATAGATTCACGAAGACAAAACCTTCCCATATTTCGCTGCGGAACTCGTGCAGACAGACCTCGCTGCGATCGAAGTCATCCGCCTGCTGCATTTCCGGCGCGCCGACGAGCCTGCCAGTCAGGTCGTAACTCCACATGTGATAGGGGCAGAGGATGACGCGTTTGTTACCCTCGTCGGGATGGCCGAAACCGCTTGGCATGACGTCCATCCCGCGGTGGCGACAGGTGCGGGAAAGCACGCGGATCACGTCGTCCTTGCCGCGCAGCACGATGAGCGGTTCTTCGCAAAGATCAACGCGCACGAAGTCGCCGGGCTTTTGAAGCTGGGAGACATGACAGAGGGAAATCCACTCTTTGTGGAAGATTTCCATGTTCTCGAAAGCATGAAACGCCGGGTCGGTGTACGCGGCGGCAGGCAGCGTGCAGGACCGCTCACGGGGCAGATCCGCTGCGGCGCGAATGTCTTCTAGCAATGCTGTGTCGGGATTCATCGTGGCGGGTGGTTGTGGAAATGACGTTGAAATCGTTCGCGCTGTCTCAGGCCGATCCAGCGGTTGATCTCCCAGAGGTCGGCGGCGGGGATTTGTGTGAACGGGGTTTGTTGGAGATACCCGTCGGGGCCGAACTCAGGAGTCATCGTGAAGTTCGTGAAGCCTCTGGCCGCCATGGAATCCCAGACGACGGTCCACCAGCGCTCGTGGGCGGTGAGCGCGTCCGCGTATTCCGGAGCGCGCGGGTCCGGCACTTGCGGCCCCTGGCTGTAGCCGACACGCGGCTGGATGTGGTGGGCGTGCCGGGCGGTCAGCGCGAGGATGTCCTCGAATTCATCGAGAACGAGACGCTCGCTGACGACGCACCAGTGGCTGAAGTCGCAGGTGATCCGGAGTTCCGGCAGCGCTTCCAACAGATCGCGGGTGAGCCACGGATTGTAGGTGGAGCGGCCGCGGTGGGTTTCGACGGAGATGATGATTCCGTGTTTTTCCTGAAGCCGGACGACGCCGGTGTGGAAACGGAGCGAATCGGTGAAACTCCACGCGTCGTAGCCGGCCATCGTGTTGATGAAGCGGGGTGAGCCTTCGAGGCTGCGGATGATTCCATCTTCCAGGGAGTCGAGGTGCTGCTCCACGCTCCGGGCGGGCAGAGGAACGTAATATCCGGCGGGTGTGCAGGTGCTGACTTCCGCGATCCATCCGAGTCCGGACTGATGGAGGGTTTCAAAAAACTCCGCCCGCCGCGCCGAATCTGGCGGGACTGGTCCCTCGATGCCCTGGAAGCCCGCCTCCGCGCAAAGGTGGATGGCATGGTCCAGGCTGCCGTCGTGGCCCCAGAGGGTTTTGTAAAGTGAGAGTTCCATGGATTGCTAGAGAGTGAGCGCCACGCGGAATCCAAGGTTGTCCCAGCGCGCGCTTTCCGACGCCCAATCCCGCCACGAGGCGCGAAGGACTCGTGGCAGGTGGTCCCACGCGCCGCCGCGGATGACGCGGCAACCGGGTTTTCCTCCCTCCAACCATGGCGAACCGTCGGCAGGTGCGTCGTGGAAATCCGGATGCCAGGCGTCCGCCGTCCATTCGCAGACGTTTCCTGGCATGTCGTGAAGGCCAAAGGTGTTGGCTGGATAGAGTCCGACTGGAGTGGTGGAGCCGAGGCCGACTTCTCCGCCGGACTCGTCGTAGAGAAAATTCGCCTGGCTGGCATCGAGGCTGTTGCCGCCGGGGAAGATCGTGGCGCTTGACCCGCGGCAGGCGTATTCCCACTCGGCCTCGCTGGGGAGGCGGAAGCGCCTGCCGGATTGATCGGATAGAAGATGCAGGAAGCTGCTGATTTGACTGAAGTCGATTCCGGTGACGGGAAGTGTGGAGTCCGTGGGATTTTCACCGGTGACTTCAAACCACTCACGACGGGTGACCGGGAAGACGCCCATGGCAAATCGATTGCCGATGGCGATCTCGTGTCGCGGCAGTTCCACGGATGAGACGAACTTGTCCTCCGGAATGCCGCCCATCAGAAATGAACCGGCGGGGATTTCCACGCATGGGGGAATGCTCACGGAAGAGGTGGCGGTGAGGAAAGTTCATAGCGGGGTAGATCCGCCAATTTCGACGCCCATGGGATTTCATCCGCCACCCAACAGTGATCGTCCGGCGCGTGAGCGGCCGGATTATCCATCGTGCAGGTGTTGGTTTCGAAGAGATCCGGAATGGCAGGATCGAAAAAAACCAGTGGCGTGCCACAGTCGCCGCAGAAGGAACGCTCGCGGCCGGCGAAGCTCACGACCTTAGGACTGCCGCGCAGCCATGTGAGCGCGCCGGATTTGAAAAACGTCCATGCGACGGCGGGCGCGCCGCTGGCCTTGCGGCAGTCCTCGCAGTGGCAGTAACTGGTTTGCAACGCCGGCCCGCTCACCTGATAACGGATCGCGCCGCAGAGGCAGCCGCCCTGGAACGGACCTTCAATCATAAGGCACCGATGGGATGTCCGCCCAATGCTCCGGGGCGAGCGGGGGTGTCTCGGAGACGGCCGCGGTGATTTTGTCGGCGAGGGCGTGGACCATGCTGTGAAACAGAATCCGTCCTTGCTCCGCCGTGGCCCGCGAGGGGTGGCCGGTGACGCCGTTGAGGCTGGTTTGGGCGACGGGATAGCAGAAGA
>JBEDKU010000508.1:0-3515 GCA_041172045.1 Verrucomicrobiota bacterium
CTTCTGGCGCGAGTAAATCCGCTCCGCGGGGTGGTCGGTCGGATGGGGAAACCTGATGGTCCGCGAGCGAGAGCTTCCAAGATTTGCCGAAGGCGCGGAAGGTGAGGGTGGTGGCGTCGGCCGAGGGTTCGAGTTGTTCGAGCGGGAGTTGGTTTTGCTCCACCTTTTGGTTGGCCGCCTGGCTGAGGGCGCGGGCCAGCAGTTCGTGATCGAAGGCCGGCGAGGTCCGGCCAGACGCGGGATCGACTTTGAAAAACTGATGTTCGTCCCGGCCGGTATTGATGCGGTAGATGAGCTGCGCGTCATCCGCCGACCAGAAGGCGCGCACTTCATTGCGGGTGACCAGCGTGGGGGCGCTTTTACCGAATTCCTCGGCGCGCTTCATTTCCGCAGGGACGTCCAGGGCGGACGCGGGAAAGACGATGAAGCTGACGAGGCATGCTGCGGCGGCGCGTATCATGCTAATTCAAAACGCTTCCCAAGGCGCACGCAAGGCCTAAGGTGCCGCCCTTCCAACGATTCCCACATGACTTTTTCCCGTATCCTCACCCATCCCGGCGGCTCCCATAAAGACGAATTTCTCGCCTGCTGTCTGTTGCTCGCCGAAAACCCGGTGACGATCGTGCGCCGCGAGCCGACCGAGGCTGATCTGGCGGATCTCTCCATGGCGGTGGTGGATGTGGGCCACGAGCACGCGCCGGAGCGGGGGAATTTCGACCACCACCAGTTCCCGAAAGACCACCCGCCGATGTGCGCGCTGAGCCTGGTGTTGCAACATCTCGGGGTGTATGAGGACGCGCTGAAATTCTGTGACTGGCTGGAGCCTGCGGAATGGTTCGACACGCGCGGGCCGATCGAAACGGCGCGCTGGCTGGGCGTGGCGCGGGAGACTCTTTTCAAACTGAACTCGCCGATCGACACCACGCTGCTCCGCCGTTTCGCCGGGGTGTCGGAATTGCAACCGGGCGAGCCGCTGTGGGAGGTGATGCGCTGGATCGGTACGGACTTGCTGGACTACTTGAAGAACCTGCGCGAGCGGCTGGATTTCATCGGCGACGTGGGGGAGTTCTGGGAAATCGAGACGCCGAAGGGGCCGTTCAAGGTGCTGTTCCTGCCGCGCACCGATCCGCTGCCGGACGAGCCGTCGGCCGGGTTGGCGCGGTTCATCGAGACGCGGCCTGAGGCGAGCGATGTGGCGGGACTGGTGTATCCGGATCGGCGCGGCGCGGGCTTCGGGCTGTCGCGGCACAACGATCATCCGGGGCTGGATTTCACGCGGATCCAGGACTGCGAGGACGTGCATTTCGCCCATGCGCGGGGCTTTGTGGCCAAGACCTCGGCGACGGATCACGCGAGGTTGCGGGAGCTGCTCGGGCAGTCTTGGGGCTGAGGACGAGGCGGTTTGAAAAAACAAGCCCTTGCGCGGTTCCGGCATCCGTGGGACTCATAGTAGGTGCCTGTGAGGCACGTTTTCCAGTCCCAACACTCATGCGTGAAACCCTTATTGTCATCGGCCTGGTGGTCCTCGCGGTGGCGCTGCGTTCGTCGCGGACGAATCTGCTCCGCAAGCTCGGGGCGCTCACGTTGCTCGGTGCGAGTTTCAGTCTGTTCTATTTCCTGACGGGCCATTTCGCGGGCGGATTGATGGGCGCGGTGCTTTGGTTTTTTCTGCCGTGGATCGAGTTGCTCACCCGCATCCGGCGCATGCGGTTGCCGCTCAACAACCGTCTCCGCCATCGCCAGGTGCCGAATCCGTCGTTTTTCCCCAACGCCACCGAGGCCGCCGCGGCGATGGAGGAGGCGGGCTTCGAGCATGTCTCGGACTGCGGTTGGGAATGGTCCGGCATGCAGCAGTTTTTCCGGCTCTACTGGCACCCGGAGGAACGCGCGGTGTCAGCGGTCTGTCTGTGTGAGCAGAGCGATGTGGCGTTCGCTTTCATTTCCATCACGTCGCACGACGACGACGGCGGCATCTGGCGCACCACGAATTTCCCCTTCGCGCCGACCCTCCAATGCCCGCCGAACGTGCAGTGGAACCATGTGCCGTGCGAGCGCAGTTGTTTCCACCAGATCCTCGCCGACCATCGGAAATATCTCGGCCGGGTCAAGGTGTCGCCGGAGCGCTTGCGGATGCCGGATCCCGAGGAAATCGAGGATTCCATCGAACAGGAAATGCGCCGGCAGGTGGATCACAACCTCGCCGCCGGACTCATCAGGCTCACGGGCGACGGCCATTTCCAATACTCGAATCGCGGCTTGGTGTTTCTCTGGGGCCAGTTCATCAAGGACATGGTCCGGCTCTGCTGATCCCCCGGGACCCTTCTGCATCGACGATTTTCCGTGAGGATCATCTTTGGACGGCATAGATGGATTGAGGATGATCATCAAGCCCATGAAACCCAGTTGCCGAATCCAGTCCACCCGTGTTGGTATCGCCATTCTGCTCTCCCTCGCGTCGTTCGCCCGGGCGGAGTCGTCGGAAAGCAAATCTCCTCCCAATGTCATCGTGATTCTGAGTGACGACGTCGGCTGGGGCGACCTTGGATGTTACGGCTCCACCCAGATCAAAACCCCCAATCTGGACGCTCTCGCCGGCAAGGGGTTGCGGTTCACCGATGCCCACGCCTCGGCTTCCGTCTGCACTCCCACCCGCTACTCGATGCTCACCGGCCAGTATTCGTGGCGGATGACCGCCAACGGCCTCAACCGCGGAGTGGCAAGCGGCGACTCGCCGCTGCTCGTTCCCGTCACCGCCATCACCTTGCCGAAAATCCTGAAAAACGCCGGCTACCGCACCGGCGCGGTGGGGAAGTGGCATCTCGGATTCGGCAACTCGAAGCCGGATTATAACAAGGATCTATCACCGGGCCCGCTGGAAATCGGCTTCGACGAGTTCTTCGGCTTTCCCGCGACCAATGACCGGGTTCCCACCGTTTTTGTCCGCGACCACCGTGTCGTGGGACTCGATCCCGCCGATCCGATCAGCTATTCCTACGAGAAACCCGCGGACCCCGTCAGCCCGCTGAAAAAATATTCCTCGGGCGGTTCGCGCATCGGCTGGGTGGCGGGAGGAAAAGCCGCGCAGTGGAAGGATGTCGAGCTCACCGACAACTTCACCCGGGAGGCGGTCGCCTTCGTGGAGCGGAATCAGGCGAAGCCGTTCTTCCTCTACTACGCCCCGCACAACGTCCACGCCCCGGCGATTCCAGGTCCCCGCTTTCTCGGCTCCTCGGGCCTGAGCAAGCGCGCCGACACCCTGGTGGAACTGGATTGGTCCGTCGGCGAGTTGATGAAAACCCTCGAACGTCTCAAACTCACCGACAACACGCTGGTGATCTTCTCCAGCGACAACGGAGCCTACGTCACCGATGAGAGCGGCCACCAGCCGAACGGTCCGTGGCGCGGGAAAAAATCGCACTCGTGGGAAGGTGGCCACCGCGAGCCGTTCATCGCCTGCTGGCCTGGTCGGATCGCGCCCGGCGTGTCCGACGCGCTGGTATCCCTGATCGATCTCC
>JBEDKU010000509.1:0-3422 GCA_041172045.1 Verrucomicrobiota bacterium
CATATATACTTATACTTATACTTAGTGTCCGAAGTGTCCATGTGTCCGAAACCCATATTTTACAAGGGCTCCAGCGTCGGGCACGTCGCGGACACTACAACCATAGTGCCCGACAGCAGAAAGGAGGTCGCCTTTCCATGAAGGACGAATACTCCAAACGGCAATCAGCCAAGGATGCCGCCTACGAGCGCGAATACCAGGCGTGGGTTGATTTCATGTCCCTCGATGAACGTCGAGAGGCAGAAAAACTCGGTTTGCTCAAACCATGTCTGCAACGCCACGGCAACGGCGCACCCGATCACGACATGGCTGATTCGCCACTGGCCAGTCATGAACCCGACATGGCGGCCTTGGTGGATCATGAGGGCGACCAAAAGAATCCGCAGACCCGTGACGTCGCAGACGTGCTCCGCCACTTCGTTGCCGATCTGCTTTCCGAAGGTAACACGAGGCTGACTGTGGAGTGCCTGGCAGTCGCTATCGGCCTCGGTGCTTACGAGGGCGAAACGATGACCGACATAGCCAAGCGCCACGGTATCACCCGGGCGGCCGTGTCGAAGAGGTGCGTTGAGATCACGGAAAGGCTGAATCTTGCCCCTTCAAGGGCCATGCGAAGCACCCCAGCACGCAGGATATACCAGAGAGCCCAACTGAAACGAAACCGCCAATCGTAGCCATGACCACCCTCGCCATCACCGACCCGAAATTCGCCATCACCCCGACCGGCATCGAGTTCCATCAGGATCTCAGCTTCGCAGAGTGGAACGCACTCGGCCAGAAGCTCGCCCCCATCGGCAAGTCTATCGACTTCATTCTCGGTGACTGGATCAACTACGGTGAGGTTGCTTACACCGAAAAATACAAGCAGGCGTTGGCAACCACCGGCATTCCCTACCAGACGCTTGCCAACTACTCCTATGTCGCCCGCAAGGTGCCGTTTTTCTGTCGTCAAGAAAACCTCGGCTTCGAACACCACGCGGTCGTCGCCAAGCTCAAGCCGGACGAGCAAGAGCGTTGGCTCGAAATGACGAATGCGCACGACCTCAGCGTTCGTCGCTTGCGCAAGTCGATCAACTTTGGCCGTTTGGCCACTGAGGATGAAGTTCAGGGCGATCCTGCCGACCGCGGCCAGGTCACCTATCTCGCGCTGCTCAACCGCCTGCGTCGTTGGTGGTCACGTGAAACCAGCAAGGCACCCGTCGAAGACTGGGACGGTGATCGTCGCGAGGGCCTCAAGAAAGACTTCAAGCTGATCCTCGACATCTACGAGGCGCTTTGAACCCCAACGCAGGGAACTCAGCGCGAAGGATTCGAACCCTGGAAAAAAGGAATCTATTACGGACCCGATTCATGGCCGGGATGTTCCGACCCTCGTCCAATTCCCGTGAAATATTCCATTTGTCATTTCCCATATAACGGAGGTTGGGCGAACTTACCCACAGTGACTTATGACAGGCAAACCCGAGTTGGTTGCTGGCAGATTCCAGAGCGTTGCGGCAGTCAGGGACGTTGAATGCACGTTGCACAGTCGGAGGAAAGGTGGGAAGTTGGGTGCTCAATTTCCCATCAGCTTCTCATCGTTGCAACATCTGCTGAACCGAGGGTGGTGGGCGAACTTCTCACCGCCCCTCAGTATATTCCTCGGGCAGGAGAATGCAGGTCGAAATCCCACTACACAACCCGCGTCCGTCGTCCACCGGCAAGAAGCTCACGGTCGCCAGCAGCGACGGCAACCAAGTGACCGAAGTCAAAATCAGCGGCTCGCCCGTCATCGTCGGTTTCAACGCCTACATCAAGCCAGCCGGCTGATGCCGGGTCGCAAGTCGAAGGTCTCAAAGTCAAAGGTCGGAGCTTAGCGCTTCACTCTTCCTACTTTGAGATCTTCGACATTCAGACATTCGACCTCTCAACAACCAACTCCATCCCCATGAACCTCACCATCCCAGTCCGCCACCTCACCGCCGCCCGCAAGCTCCTTACCCGGCTCCGCTTTGAGCGGCTCACCCTGCCCATCATCAACCACGTGCTCGCAACCATCGACCCAGCCGGGCTCTCCCTGGCCGTCACCGATCTCGACCACTGGTTGGAAACCCGCATTCCCGCCACCATCAATCCGTTTGCCTACGCACGTTTCCTCATCCCCGCCGAGGCCCTCAAGGTTGCGACACGGGGCGACAAGGGAAGTGACGCGCACTTCGCCTACGGCAACCACCGCAGAGGGCACCACCCTGACGCTCACCACCTCATGCTGCGGCCTGTCTGTGAAGTCGGTCTACCATCCGGGGGCCGCCGATGACTTCCAGGCAAGACCCATCGTCAAAGGGCGGATCACGGCGCTCCCTAGGGAAACCTTCGCAGCCCTCGGCATCGTCGCGGTTTGCGCCTCGACCGACGCCACCCGCCACATCCTCAACGCCGTGCACTTCAACCCGAATGACGGCGGCATGTTGATTGCCACCGATGAAAAACGCCTCGCCGGCGCACCCGCCCGCGTCCCCAGACCGTGAATTCGTGCTGCCGACCGCCGCCGTGCACGTGCTCGCCCATCCGGACTTCAGCACCCGCGACGCAGCAATCCTGCAGCCCGACGACGAGGAGAATTTGCACGTCCAGTTCCGCTCCGGTCCGCACACGTTCATCGCAAAAACCATCGAAGGCCGCTACCCGGACTACCGCAACGTGATCCCCAATCACCTGCCTGAATCCGTCACCCTCCCGGAAACCCACCGCTCCGCGCTCAACGCGTGGCTGCGGTCACTCACCGGGAAGTCGGACTCGGTGCGCCTTACTTGTGAGAAGCTGACGGCGCGGTATTGGGCCTGGGTGATCTCGGTGACCCCCATCAGGAAGGGGCGGGTGAACGCCACGGGATGCTGATAGTAGTCGTTGGGTCTGAGGCGGTCGGACTCGTTGTAGGCGGCACCCACGCTGCCCTTGGGGCTGCCCATCTGGAAGGTGCCGGCGGGGATGGGAGCGAGTTTGAGGCGGACGCCACGGCCGAGGTCGAGGTCTTGCGCCGCAGCGGAAACGGCGGGCAGGCCGACGAGAAGGGCGGAGAGAATAAGGGTGCGCATGGGTAAGATCAGTAGGGGGCTTTTTTGCCGAGCGTGCGCATGGGCCAATCGTCGGGATCACCTACACCATCCAAGGCAGCACCAATCTCGCCGCATTCACCAGCAACGTCTCGGTAGTCGATCCGGTGACCACCGGCCTGCCGACTCCGGGCACCGACTATGAATACCGCAGCTTCAACCTGGATGGCTCCAACGCTCTTTCAGGTTGTGGTTTTCTCCGCGCCAAGGGGGAGTGTCAGTAATTTTGTGTAAATGATTTTCGCGCTGAATTTTGTTAGTGATTGTTGGGCATGCGGTCTTCGAACTCGATGGTGAAGTGGCTCAGGGCGCTTGGCCAGTTGGGGACGG
>JBEDKU010000510.1:0-4189 GCA_041172045.1 Verrucomicrobiota bacterium
GGCGAAACCCAGACGGTTAGCGCAAGCGCCAAGATTTCCGATCTGCACTTCTGGAGCTGGGGTTACGGCTATCTCTACGACGTGGTCACGACACTCAAGGTCGATGGCAAACCCGTCGATACCGTCACGACCCGCACCGGTTTCCGCAAGTTGGAGTTCGGCAAGGGCCTGGTGAAGCTCAACGAGCGGACGATCCAAATGAAAGGCTACGCCCAGCGTTCCACCAATGAGTGGCCGGCGGTCGGCCTGGCGGTGCCGCCGTGGCTGAGTGATTTCAGCAACGACCTGATCGTCGAAAGCAACGCCAACCTCGTGCGCTGGATGCACGTCACCCCGGGGAAACAGGATATCGAATCCTGCGACCGGGTCGGCTTGTTGCAAGCGATGCCGGCGGGCGACAAGGAGAAGGACGTCGAGGGCCGCCAGTGGACTCAGCGGGTCGAACTCATGCGCGATGCCATCATTTACAACCGCAACAACCCCAGCGTGGTGATGTATGAGGGCGGCAATGAAAGCATCAGCGAGGCCCACATGGCCGATCTCAAGGCGGTGCGCGATCAATACGATCCGCACGGCGGACGCGCCTCGGGCTCGCGCGAAATGTTGGACAGCAAGGTCGCCGAATACGGCGGCGAGATGCTCTACATCAACAAGAGTGCGCGCCTCCCCTTCTGGGCCACCGAATATTGCCGCGACGAAGCTCTGCGCAAATATTGGGACGAGTGGTCGCCGCCATTTCACAAGGACGGCGACGGACCACCGGCGCCGAAAGGCGAAAGCGGCGCTCCCTATAACAGAAACCAGGATTCGTTTGCCGTAACCACCGTCGAGCGCTGGTACGACTACTGGCGCGAGCGCCCGGGCACCGGCGTGCGCTCCAGTGCCGGTGGCGTGAACATCGTCTTCTCCGACACCAACACCCACGGCCGCGGCGCGGAGAACTATCGGCGCTCCGGCGAAGTGGACGCCATGCGGATTCCCAAAGATTCCTTCTACGCCCATCAGGTGATGTGGAACGGCTGGGTGGACGTCGAAAAGCCCGCCGCCTACATCGTCGGCCACTGGAACTACGAGCCCACGGTGAAAAAACCGATCTACGTGGTTTCCTCGGCGGACAAGGTCGAGCTGTTCGTGAACGGAAAATCGTTGGGCTTCGGTGAGCAAAGCAGCCGCTTCCTCTACACTTGGAAAGAAGTGCAGTTCCAACCGGGCTCCATCAAGGCCGTCGGCTACGATTCGAAGAGTCAGAGGCTGTGTGAGACGGAGAAGAAAACCGCCGGCGCCCCCGCCGCGCTCAAGCTCACTCCACTCGCCGCTCCCGGCGGCCTGCTGGCCGACGGTGCCGACATGGCGCTCGTCGAGGTGGAAGTGGTCGATGCCAAAGGCAACCGCTGCCCGACCGCCTTCAATACTGTCAGTTTCGACCTCAACGGTCCCGCCGAGTGGCGCGGCGGCATCGCCCAGGGTCCCGACAACTTCATTCTTTCCAAGGAGCTTCCCGCCGAGTGCGGCGTGAACCGTGTGCTCATCCGCTCGCTGCCAGAGGCGGGAAAAATTTCCATCAAGGCCAGCGCCGACGGCCTCAAACCCGCGTCCATCGAACTCGCGTCCAAGCCCATGGTGGTGATCGACGGCCTGGCCAAGGTCCTTCCCGCAGCGGCCCTGCCTGCCTCGCTGAAACGCGGCCCCACGCCGTCGGGGGATTCCGTCACGCCGACCCGCAAACCCGTTCGGATCGCCGGCGCCACTGCCGGAGCGAATACGGAAGATGCCGAAAAAACCTTCGACGACAACGAAAACACCGGTTGGAAAAACGACGGCAAACGCGACACCGCGTGGATTCAGTTCGAGCTGGAGCAATCAGCGACCGTCAGCGAGGTGACACTCAAAATGGGTGGCTGGCGCAGCAAGGCCTATCCGATCCGGGTGACTGTCGACGGCAAGGAGGCTTACGTAGGCACGACACCGAAAAGCCTCGGCTACGTCACGCTCGCGCTCAAGCCGACCCAAGGCAAAACCGTCCGCATCGCACTCGTCGGCGCCATTGATGAAAAGGACGGCTTCGGCATGGTAGAGGTGACCGGCAAGAAACTCGATGACGCCAAGGATGGCGGAGGCAAAGGCACCCTCGAGATCGTCGAAGCGGAGATCTACGGACCGCTCGCTCCGCACAAAAACCAGTAGTCAACCTGCATGGTTCGAAAAATCATCAAACACATCAGTCTGCTGCTGCTTGCGGTCGCTTGCACCCACGGTGCCATCCAGGAAAAATCCATGGACGCGATCCTTTCCGGCGTCGCCTGGTATGACGACCGCGAAGCCATGGTCAGCGCCCACGGCGCGGGCATCCTCAAGGAGGGTGACCGCTACTATCTGTTCGGGGAGTTCAAGCGCGACCACAGCAACGAGTTCAACGGCTTCAGCTGTTATTCCTCCACCGACCTGATGAATTGGAAGTTCGAGACCATCGCGCTGCCCGTCCAACCGGACGGCCGCCTCGGCCCGAACCGCGTGGGCGAGCGTCCCAAGGTGATGAAGTGCCCCAAGACCGGCGGGTTCGTCATGTTCATGCACACCGACGACATCAACTACAAGGATCCCGCCGTCGGCTACGCCACCAGCCCCACGATCAACGGCACCTACACCTTTCACGGCCCGCTCCTCCACGACGGAAAACGGGTCAAAAAATGGGACATGGGCGCCTTCCAGGATGACGATGGCAGCGGCTACCTCATCACGCACTCCGGCAGCCTCTACCAACTCGCCGACGACTACCAAAGTCTGACGAAACAAATCGTCAAAGACATGACCCACGGCTGCGAGGCTCCGGCGATTTTCAAGCGCGACGGCCTTTACTACTGGCTCGGCTCCGACCTCACCAGCTGGGAGCGCAACGACAACTATTACTTCACGGCCAAGTCCCTAGCCGGACCTTGGGAGAAACAGGGCATTTTCGCCCCGAAGGGCAAGCTGACCTGGAATTCCCAAACCACCTTCGTCCTGCCGATCGTCGGATCGGAAACGACCACCTTCCTGTTCATGGGCGATCGTTGGGCGCATCCGCGCCAAAACTCCGCCGCCACCTATGTCTGGCAGCCGCTCCGGTTTGATGCCGCGGGAACACTCTCCCTGCCGGAGTTTCAACCAAGTTGGAAACCCGACACCCAGACGGGTCGGTGGTCGCCCGCCGAACCCAAGGGCAAGCTCATCGAAATCCGCGATCTCCAACAGTTGAAAAAATCCGAAGGCTGGCAGTCCCACACCGATGCCGGCGGCCTCTCGGACCTCCGCTCCAACGTGAAGGGATCTTGCCTAACCATCCAATTCACCGGCACCCAAATCGGCCTCCACGGCGTGGCCCGCCCCGACGGCGGCTTCGGCCAGGTTCAAATCAAGGACGCCAACGGTGACGTCGTCCTGACCACGATCATCGAGAGCTACTGCCTCTATCCCGAAGCGTCGTTGAAGTTTCTCAGCCCGATACTGAAGCCCGGCGCCTACACGCTGACCGTCACCGTGCTTGGCGAGCGTTTTTTCTGGCAGGCCAAGCGCGCCGCCTACGGCAGCACCAACGACTATGTCTCGGTGCAAAAGCTCGTCATCGTGGAATAGAACGATCACCCTTCCATGAACCCGCGCCCGGTCCCCAAGCCCCTTCAGTCGATCATCAATTTTCCCATGATGCCTTCATTTGTCAGCACACTTTGCACCGCGCTCGCCCTGTCGGTGACCGTTCTTCCAATTCTCGCTGAGACGAACGCCATCCAACACGAGGAAATCCTGGTGAAAGCCCCGTTCCCCATGCCACCGATCAAAGTGCCGGTGTTTCCCAAAAGGGACTTCGACGCCACACGATTCGGCGCGAAAGAAGGCTCTGATATTTCCGAAGCCATCCGCAAGGCCATCGCCGCGTGCCACGACGCCGGTGGCGGCCGCGTGGTGATTCCCAAAGGCAAATGGCGGACCGGAAAAATCCATTTTCAGAGCAACGTGAACCTGCACCTCGAAAAGGACGCCCGGCTCACCTTCAACGGTGATCCGGCGGACTACCTGCCCGCCGTGCGGTCGAGCTGGGAAGGCTTCGAGTGCTTCAACTACTCGCCGCTCGTTTACGCGTTCAACTGCGAGAACGTCGCCCTCACCGGCGAGGGCACGCTCGAGGCCGACATGGAAACCTGGGAGAAATGGA
>JBEDKU010000511.1:0-2962 GCA_041172045.1 Verrucomicrobiota bacterium
CATCGGCACCGCTGCTGTTGCCAATCACCGGTGCGCCGGTCATCGATCCGGTCCCTTGGAACTCGAGGAGGCCGGACTTGATGAAAACACTGCCGTCAGTGCCGGAACCAAAGGTGAGGGCGCCTAGCACCGTGACCCGCTTGTTGTTCTGAATCACCATGTCTGGATCGTAGCCATTCCCACCCTTATTGATCGAACCTTCAATGGTGAGCGCGTGTGGGTCGTTGGTGGTTCCGCCGATCATCAGTTGCCGGGCGGTCCCGCTGTTCCGGTCTAGATAAACTGCGGATTCGATCACCAAGTCGCCGGCATTGAGGTTGATTTGGCTGTCACTGCCGGAACGGAAGGCGAAGATCGGGTTGATGATGAACTGCATCTGCTCGCTGTTCTGGTTGATCTGCTGGCTGCCATTGAGCGGCTCAAACCCGAAATTATTCCCGTCGAGGGTAATCGTATCGTCACTGAAATTCAGTTGTCCGATGTTCATGCTCCAATCGGGAAAATCATTCCAAGCGTCAACGTTCGCATCAGGATTATCGGGGTTACCGGTGAATTCGAGGATGGTATTGTTAGAGCTGGTAGGGCGGCCGTTTCCATTCCAGTTGCCGCTGTCGCTCCAGTTGTTGGTTTCGGCGGAATCGCCAGTCCACGTGTAAGTGGTGGCATGGCTGGGCAAGGCGGAGGCGGCGAGCAGGGCGAAGAGCGTGGCTTTGAATTTCATGAGGTGGTCGAACGGGTGATGCGAAGAGTGGGATGGGCCGCCCGTGACGGGCGTGGAAATGACGAACCTCGAACCAACCCCGGACCGAATCGGTAATTCAATGCGTTAACGGTTAATTTTGGCGTTTATTTTTGCCCCCGGGCTGGTGGGCCGCCGGATGAGCTGACAACGCGGTGGCGTTCACGGCTTTTCCGTTGGCTGGCCATTCGCGGTGCCGACGAGGACGTCGGCGCGCCCGGGGAACCGGGACCTTACTGTCCCTTCTTCCGCTCCCGGCACGATGAAGAAGAGGCGACAGCAAGGTCGCCGCTCCTTCGATTCTTACGCCGCGCGCTTCACCCGGCGGCGCATGAGCAGGCCGGCGGAACCGAGCGCGAGCAGCGCGAGCTGGCTCGGCTCGGGCACGGCGGGAACCGAGGCACTGTCAATTGCCGCCTTGCCTTCGATGATGGAGAGGGCGCTTCCGCTCTCTTCGGTTGCGATCGCGATGAGGTAAGCGCCGCCGTTCCCGTCGAAGAAAAACTGTCCGACAGAATCGTAAATGCCATCGCCATCCAAACTCAAACTTGCATAATTGGCGGCTTCCGTCTGCGCGCCATTCATGAACACTCCTGATTCAAAATCCAGATACGTGCAAAAACTGGACGACCCAACGATCGGGGTCATATCGGAATCCCCACGATTGAAAAACATCAAATACCCGTCGATCATCCCGGCACCAAGTTCTCCCGGCGAAGCCGCATTGACGCCGCCGCCCTCGGAAACAAAGGAGAACGGACCTCCCGCGCCCGGCCCGTAAAACGTCACGGTCGTGGCCGCTTGGGCCGTGGTGGCGGCCGCTCCCGCGCCGAGGGTGAGGGCAAGGTAGTTGCCGAGTTTGTTTTGGGTGATCTGTAGTTTCATCGATGGGATGGGTGTGGGGTGGAGTTTCCCGCCGCCGATCGTCCGGCGGCGGGGAGAGTGGTTGGGTGGTGGAGAAACTGATCGGTAAGGAGCCGGGACCTGATTATCCCCTCTTCAGCGGGTAAACTGATGAAGAAGAGGCGACAGTAGGGTCGCCGCTCCCGATGGCCGGGACTCTTCAGCGGACCGTCTTGCGGCGGCGGCCAGGGCTGCCGCAAGCCACTTGGCGGCGTTGGAATGATTCGGTGTTTTCAGTTTCATGTGTTGATGGGGTTGATAGGTGGGGTTCGCCACCGCCGGCAGTGGTCGCCGACAGCGAGAAAAGACCCCGAAAATCACGCCATACTGGCGGGCCTGAGACTGGACGAAGCGGAGAGCCGGGTGGAAGGCATGGCATTGAATTTCATAGGGCGGCGGATCGGTCAGGCGATCGCTTGGACGGCTCGCCCACGACGGGCGTGGAAATGACGAACCTTGATCCAACCCCGGACCGGATCGGTAATTCAATGCGTTAACGGTTAATTTTGGCGGTTATTTTTTGCCACCGGCCGCGGCACTACCACGCAGCCTCCAAGCGCGTCTCAGCGCGACGCGATCCGGATGCCTGCGAGCCGCAGGGTGGTCACGATCCGGCTGGCGTAATCCTCGTGCCAAAGGCGGCGGAGGTGCCTGAAGCCGCGCTTGGGGAACTCCGGATAAAGCCGTAACGCTTCCTGCCAATGGACCTCAGCGACAGTCATCTCACCCCGACCGGCGGCGATGACCGCATCGATCATCCGCACGCACCAGTAGTCCTGGAGAGGGAAGCAGCGGATCTCCTGAGCCGCGCCGTCCCAGTCACCCAGCTCCACGAGACGGATGCTGAGGCACAAGTGGACCACCCGCGGATAGTGCGGATTGTCCGCCATCGCCTCGCGGATGAAACGGTGGCCGAGCTCGACGCCGGCCTTCTGATAGACCAGCCAGATGCCGGCGACCAGCCGCAGCAGCTTCGAGCTGCCGGGGTCCGCATCGATGCCGGCGGCCAGCCAGGCGAGCTCCTCGCGGCGGCGGTGGATCGCGGCGGCACAGAGCAAGGCGATGGTGGACCAGGCGTTGGCCGGCTCGCACATGGCGGCGCGGTGGGCGTGAAAGTCGATCTCCGCCGGCGGCTGGTTGTGGCGGCAGAACTTCTCGTTGAAAGCGGAAGCCATCAACATGGCAAGCGTGGCGTGCGGCAGCGCTTCGTCCGGAGCCGCCAGAATCGCGCCCCGCAGCGCCTCCACGCCCCGCAAGTAGGACAGCTCCGAGTAATCCTCGAAAAACCCGCGGGCGGTTAGCAACGCTTCGTGGACGGTC
>JBEDKU010000512.1:0-4880 GCA_041172045.1 Verrucomicrobiota bacterium
CTGCGACCGCTGGCGACGAGCGAGGCAATGGAGGCGGCGACGGTTTCGTCGGCTTCCACGACGTTGTCTCCGGTAACAGTGACATTGAAATCCGCAGTGGTGGAACCGGCGGGAATGGTGACAGTGATGCCGGAAAGCGCGGTGAAGTCGGTGCCGCCGGTGGCGCTGCCAGTGTTCAGCGTGGAGGCGTCCACGGTCACGGCGATATCCACTGGATTGGTGAGCGAGAGGGTGAATGGCAGTGGCGCGCTGCCGCTGTCTCCCTCGGCGACACTGCTGCTAGTGAGGGAAATCACCGCGCTGTCGTCATTGGTGATGGTGCCGGTGCCGATCGCGTCGCTGATGCTGCCGCGTGACGGTGTGGACAGGGTGACGGAGTAGGTTTCATCCAGCTCGACGGTTTTGCCCGGGGAAATGGTGATGGTGATAGGGCGGGTCGCCTGTCCATCGGCGAAGTTGAGCGTGCCGCTGCTCGCGGTGAAGTCCGTGCCGGAAACCGCGGTGCCGCTGGAGGTGGCGAAGTTGATGGTGTCCGCACCCACCGAGGAGCTGCGAGTGACGGTGAAGGTCTGTGTGCTGCCGCTTTCGCTGCCGGACGCGTCACCGATGCTGAAATCCATCAAGGTGCCCTGCACCACCACGCGGTCCACGACGAGTCGCTCGCCGGAGGAGTTGGTCTGGCAGCGCACCCGCAGCGTCAGGGTGGTGGCCGTCGGCATGGCGAAGGTGAAGTTTTGAAGCGCGGCGCCGAGTGACACGCCGTCGATGGTGCCGTCGTTGTTGGCGTCGAGCGCGAGCGAGCCGTTGAGGGCGACCGTGCTGCGGAACGAGCTGATGGTGGAGAACGCGCCACCGTCCACACTGGCCTCGATGGCGATGGTGTCGCCAGTATCGAAGACCGCACCGCCGAGCGTGCCGAGGCGCACCGATGCGGTGACGCCGACGTAGCCCGCGGTGTTGAGCTGGATGTCCACGGCTTTCACCGGCGCGGCATTCTGCAAGGTGTCCTCGGCGATCACGCCGGAGGTGCCGTCAAGATTGGTGGTGCCGGAAGGTGTGCCGCGGTCGAACATCGCCGCGCCATTGGTGAAGCGTCCGACCAGCGCGTAGCGCGTGCCGCGGCCGTCGATCTCGAAGCTCTCGGTGAAGGGCAGCGTCTGCGAGGAAATGTTATCCACGATCTGCACCTCGCGCAGCGGCGAGTTGCTGGCGTTCACGCCATCGGTGGTGGTGAAGGTGATCTGCCGGGTGACGGTGTTGGGATTGGAGACGTTGGAGTTGCGATAGGTCACGCTGCGCAGCACCGCCTGATAGTCGGCCGGCGATGCGGCCCGGGTGATGGCAAGCGTGCCGGTGGCAGCGGTGTAGACGATGTCGCCCGCGAGGATCGCCCCGCTGGGAGTGGCGGCGAGCACGTCCTCGGTGCTTGTCAGATTTTGTGAGATGACCACCGAGGCGGACGGCAGCGTGGCGCTGTCGGCATCCGTGACGGTCAGCGCGGCAGCCAGAGCGGCGGCGGGCGAGCCCTCCGTGAAAACAAGCGGTGTCGCGGACACTCCGCCGATGGCGGGCGGCGCGGTGGCGGGCGACTCGCCGAAGATGCGGACGTTGTCCACGCAGAGGTATTCGTTCGTCGCATTGCTGTGCTTGACCACGCGGACCTGGACGTTGCCGCCAGTGGGGATCGGGAAATTGAATTCCTGGAACGCCGCGGTCAGCGCGGTTCCCTCGCCGCCCACGCCGTTGCCATCCGTGTCGAGCGACAGCGGTTGATTCAGCGTCGCGGTGGCCGGTGAGAACTGCGCGAGCCGGGTGAACGGCCCGCTGTCCACGCTGGCCTCCACGCGCATGAAGTCGATGTCCGCCGCGGTGGCCGCCCAGTCGTAGAAATTCTGGGTGCCGCCGACCGCCGGACCATTGCCCGGAGCGGCGAGCAGGATCTTAACGGAGGTGTTCGTTTTTCCGGTGATGGTGACTGCATTCAGAGTGAGTGACTGCGTGGGTGCGACAGGACTTACCGCGTCGATGTCTTCGGCGGCGAACATGGATGCGCCGTCGCCTCCGCTGATGATGCCGCCGGAGAGTTTGGTGCCGTTGTTCGGCGTGATGGTGAAGAAGTCGCTGGTCGCGATCGCGGAATCGTCGAACTGAGTGACCGAGGTGGTGAACCCGATGGCCCCTCCGGCCCCGTCGAATGATTCACGCGCCAGCTCCACCGGCGCAGCCCCTGCCAGGGTTGGCACGGCGAGCAAGGAAAGGGCGGCGAGTTTCTGATAGCGTGAAGTCATGATGAAATGGGGAGGCTGGTTTGGCGCGGGAAAAGATCAGTTCCGGGACGGATAGATGCCTTCCGTCGCGATGATGAAATTGAGGCCCAGGTAGGGCTGCATCACGCTGAAGGGCTGATTGTTTCCAGCGAGGCTGGTGGAGCCGGACACCGGCGCGCTGGCCATGACGCCGGTGGCGGCACCTGCGGCGGCATAGTCCTCATGAGAAGCGCTTCCGGAGGGAATCGCTCCGGTCGGGTTGTCCAGAGTGCCGCCGCCGCTGGTGCATGGCACGGCGGCGGTTGCTCCCGTGAGGGCGTGGTTGTGCGCGGGCATCTGGGTGGCGAGCAGGGTGACGTTTGGCGTTCCCGCCAGCTCGCCGAGTTGGACCACCGGAAGGCCCGGTCCTTGACTGTTACCGGAGTGGATCGGGCAGCGGCCGCGAAGGTCCGGAATGCCGAAGGTCTGCACGCCGTTGCCGCCGTAAGTCGTACCCAGGAGTGAGAACAGTGCGGAGTTCTGAGCGATGGACATGAGTTGCCCGTTGCAGAATACATAGCCCCGGGGGGCGAAGGTGCCTGCGAACATTTTGATTTCAGCCATTAATGGAGAGGACATGGTGTGTGTGGTTCAAGGTTGGGATGTTGGAGCTGTCGGGTCTTCAACGACGCGCAGCCAGGAGATCATGGACGGGAAATTCGGGGACATGCGGTACCACTGGAGCATCGGCACTCCGGCACCGAAGCCGGTGGCATATTGGGCGATCAATTGCGCTCCGCCAGACTTGTAACCGCCTTCGTGGAAGACGATGGCAGGATCGATGCCACAGCCGATGGCGGCGGCATACGACCAGGCGAGCGCCGCCATTTCGTCCGCCGGGGTCACGTCCAGCTTACCGCCGAGCGCGGCGCGTTGGGATGGCGCGGTGACGGCGATGTGGCCGGCTTCGTGCAGCAGGTCACCGGGCCAGAGAAGCGCGTCGCGATCGAATTGCAGCACGCCGTTTTCGATCCGGACCCCCGGGAGAAACTCCCCCTCGCCGAGAGTCGTCGATGTCCACGGAATCCCGATTTCGTCGAGGAATCCGGTAATGCGGGCGATCACGTCTTCAGCAGGCATGGTCATGACGGGTGGCGGGTTCGTAACGGCGGATGACCGCTTCTTCGGCAGCGCTGATTTCCACTGGCGCGACCCACGGCGAGTGTGGATGGTTCACCTTGACCGCTAACACCGAGCGGTCGATCGGGGAAATTCCTGTGAATTGCTCCAACCGGGCGATGCCGTTTTCCGGATCGGCGAGTAGCTCTTCCAGGCGCAAGCGGAGCACCGGCAGTCCGCCCAATTCAGCCAGCGCCGCGCGGTTCGCGGCGACCTCGGCGACGAAGCGCTCGAAATCCGCATCCTGGCCGACCAAGAGCGCCGTCTTCGCGGAGCGGACGGTGTCCACGAGATCGCGATCCACATGGATGATCCTGGCGCTCGGCAGCATGGCGGGCAACAGGCGGGTCATCCACGCCTGGGCTCCCGCGAGTTTCCAGCCCCAGTGAGGACGGCCGTGGCTGCGGGCCTCGTGCCGGCAATGCTCGAGCGGGCCGGCCATCGCACGGGACAAGCTTTCCAAATAGCCCGTCGATTCGGGCGCGAGATCGGCGATGAATTCCGAGACGTCGCCCGCCAGAACCGGGGCGAGCATCGGATCACTGTGATAGGCGTGGTTGCGAACCGCGAACTCCTTGGAATTCAGATAGGAAATCAGGAACGCCGCGTCATTGCCGATGGTATCGCCATAAATCAGACAGTCCGTGGCCGAGCAGAGCAAGCGCTGGATCAGCGTGGTGCCCATCCGCGGCGCGGCGGAGAGGATGATGACGGGATCGAGATTTTTCACGCGGCCACCTCCGCTTCCAAATCGAGCGTGGCGAACCAGGCGTCGAGTTCCGGGCTGCGGCGGGCGTCGATCACGAGATGGACCCGGTCGGTTTCCCCGCGGTTCGCCACCGAATGCGGATCGCTGAGGCGGAGATACCACGAAGTTCCCTCGTCGAGCACCACGCGGGTGCCGTTGACCATGAAATCGACCTGCGCGTGGGTGCTAACCGGCACGTGGATGCGCACGGCACCGCTCTCGAATGCCAGATCATGGTCGCGGTGCTCCTTGATCGTCGAGCCGGGCGTGAGCTTCATCAGGCGCACCGAGTCCAGCGGAAATGGAAACGCCGCCAGGACTTCGGGGAAATAGCCGCAACGGCCGAGAAACGAGGTGTCGGCGAAGTTTTCACAACTCGGGTCCGAATACATCATCACGATCGGATGAGTCGCTCCCGCGGGACCGCGCAGCGGAATCACACTCCAACATCCGTCGAAATTTTGTTTCACGAAGTGCTCCATCCATTCCCCGGACTCAAGCTGCGCCAAATCCGCCTGCATCTGGGCCGCGTCGAAACGGAGCGGAAGCCGCAAGCGGTCGGGCAACTGTGAGATTCCGGACATGACTCAATTTCAGGCAATCAGGTCCAACTCCATGCGCTGGCCCTTGCGGACGAAGGACAACGTGTTGCGCGCCACCCGCACTTTGCCATCGCCCAAGACGCCGGCCTTCCGCGACAGCGCGTC
>JBEDKU010000513.1:0-7148 GCA_041172045.1 Verrucomicrobiota bacterium
GAGTAGAACAACTCGAGAATCGCCGCGTCGCGCAGCGGCAGCCATGGCGGGGACTTGCGGTCGGCCGTTAGCCGCAGCGGCACCCCTAGCAGTTCGTCGATCTGCGCGATCGTCAGCACCACCGGCAGGCCGCGCTCGGGTTTCGGCAGCAGCACCTCGGCCACCGGACTGCGCGCCAACCCGCGACGCAGCACCAGGAATTTGTAAAACGACCGCAGCGCGGCGAACCGCAGGCGGATGGTCGCCCGCTTGAATCCCTGCTTCATCAGCGCGAACAAATAGTCCCGGAAATCGTCCGCCGTCTGCTCGCGCCAACCGCCGAACGCGTCGCCCCGCCATTTTCGATAGACGGCGAGCGCGTCGCGATAGTTCGCAAGTGTCCGGGGTGAAGCGCTCTTTTCCGTGGCTTGGAAATCAAAAAAAGCGATCTCGTCGCAGTCGGTCATCGGCGGGAAAACTAAGTCGCGCCTGATTGGAAACCAAGCCAAATGAAAACCCCCGCCGGAGTGCGTCCGGCGGGGGGGGCAGAAATGTTGTATGGCGTGTGTTTAGCGAGTGCCCACAGCCTTGAAACGATCACGGAGTTTGCCGACACCCACGTTGATCGCGCTGCGCACCGAGGCCCATGAAGTGGTCGGCGTAGCGGCCCGCTTCACGCCAAGCCGGTGATCGATGAGCGCAATGAGGCGTTCCCCGGTCACGGAATCGACGACTTCACCTTCAAACGACACGTGGGAAACGAAGGTGGCGATCTCTGCCGAACCGAGATTCCCGGACAAGGTGATTTTCGGGTCCGGATGCACGGTGGTCACCGGCTTACCGGCCTTTTGGCCCTCGATCACGTCAGTCAGGCCGGTGCGGACGCGCAGGGTGGTGGAGCTGGGGGTGCCGACGATTTTCAAACCGCTGGACATCTGGCTGTGCAGCGAGCCGCCCAGATAGGCCGCCAGTTGGTCGGAGACGGCGGGGCTGATGCCTGGCGAAGCGACGACGGTGGTCACCGGCTCGATGATCACGCTGTCGTATTTCCCGAAGTCCACGCCCGGCTTCACATAAGAGGAAACCGCGTTTTCCGTGCCGTAGCCGGCGTTCAACTGCGCGTAGTTGGAAAGGAATCCCGAGGGGGATTTGCCTCCGGTGGAGCATGAGGAAAGGGCCAGAGCGGCACCGGCGGCGGCAAACATGCCAAGTCGTGTGATGGTGTTCATGAGATGGTGGGTAGGAGAGTGGAACGTTTATCCAACGGGCGTCCCGTCACTTTTTCTGTCATGCAATCGCGTTGAGGTCAAGGATCCGCCGCAGCGGAAAACCATCTCCCACCAGAAAGAATCTGTTGGCGAAATCCCGGCAGGTCCGTCTTTTGGAAGGAGCGACTTAGAGGGATTTGATGAAGCGGACGAGCGCGGCGCGATCCGCGGCGGACATGCCGATGAAGGCCTGTTTCGAGGCCTCCGCCTCGCCACCATGCCAGAGGATGGCCTCCTCGATGCTGCGGGCGCGGCCGTCGTGCAGGTAGGCCTCGCCACCGCTGACGCCGGCGGTGAGGCCGATGTTCCAAAGTGGCGGCGTGCGCCATTCGGAGCCACTGGCGGGCCCCTCGTTCAGGTTGTCCGCCAAGCCCGGTCCCATGTCGTGGAGAAGAAGGTCCGTATAAGGCCGGATGGTCTGGTTGCGCAGCTCGGCCATGGGGTGGTAGGGACTGGTGGTGAGCGCCGGCGTATGGCACCGGACGCAGCTTGCGGTGGTGAATAATTGCTCGCCTTGAAGCGCCTGGGCGTTGGTGAGTTCGCGACGGGCACCCACGCCGAGAAGGGAAACGTATCGCGTCATCTCATCCAGCGCGGCGGTGGTGAGCTGGGCGGGGCCGGCCGTGGTCTCGCCGTCGAGGATCGGGAACATGGAGGTGGTCACTCCCATGTCGTTGTTCAGGGCTTTGGCGATTTGGTCGCCGACCCGCGCCTGTCCACCTTTGGAGGTGAAGCGCCCGAGACGCGACTGACCGTTCACCGGATCCACCACCGTGCGGATGCGGCCGGAAATGCCATCCTGATTGACGTCGTTCGGATCGGCTAGGCCGAGGATCGTGTTTTCCGCCACCGCCTCGAGCAGGCCCAGCCCGACGAGCGGCGGGGTGAGCCGCACGGAGAAATGGGAGGGAGTGACGCCTTGGAAGGTATAGTTCGGCTTTCGCAAGGAATAGGAGGCGCCATCGCCATATTGCCCGTTGCTGTTGATATAGCTTGAGATCACCGCGCCACCCTCGGCAGCGCCTGTGGTGGACATCGGTTGAAGCACGGATCCGAGAGCCGGGTGCGGAGCGCCGCTTGCATCGGCTCCGACTTTCACCACCGACTGCAACATCGGCGCGCCGATGGCGGGTGGCAGTGCCCGTCCGTTGTTGACATGGCATTCCACACAACTGCGGGCGATGAACTTGGGTCCGAGTTTCCCGGTTTGTTCGGTAAATACCGGATTTCCCGGTTCCGAGTGGAAGCCGTTCCCGAAATCGGTGTGATGGAGGCGGCGGCCGAGCATGAACGGCTGGATACTTTCCGGAGAGATGTTTCCCGCGGTTTGCTTGAAGCGGTCGGCCGGCTCGTTGGAGTATTGATAGGGCAGGGTCGTGCGGCCGCCGAGCCAGGCGGCTTCGGGCAGCGGGTGGGAATCAAGCAGCGGCCCCGTTCCTTCCCATGGCACGATGCCTTGGCCGACAACATAAAGAATGGCGGTGCCGTAGTAATTGTTGCGTCCGTTCATCGGAGCCTGGATGAACTGGCTGACTTCGATTTCCACCCGGTCGCCAAGTTGCAGAGGGCGGTTTTCCGGCAGCTTCGAGCTGATGGTGGCGCTGTAAAGATTCGGTCCGACCAAGGGGGCGAGCAGGTTGAAGTGATACTCGGCCACGGTCCCGATCCCCCGGTAGAAGGCGCGGAACTCCGGCTGGCTGAGAGGAGTAAGCGTCTGATAGTTGAAGGTGATGCCGGCGCCCCCCTTGGCCACGCGGTCGATGATCTCCAGGCCGATGGTGCGCTCCTCCCAATACCAGGAAAGGTAGTGGTCGTAGGCGTTGAACATTCCTTCCCGCGCGTGGCGGTCCCGCGCGCGGTCGCCGACGCGGGTGATGAGGGCGGTGGGGGTGTGAAGCGTGGTTTCCGCCTCAAGAGCGGTGCCGGCGTTAAAAAGGGCGACGATGCCGTTGTCCACATCCGGCTGGGCGGAAATCGTCGCACCCGCCAGCGGGCTTTCTCCTCCGGGGGTGATCGCGATGACGGATAGGAAATACGTCTGTCCGGCCTGAAGCCCGGCGATGGTGGCGGTGGTCACGTTACCGACGTCCACGGATTGGTCCAGCTGATCGCTTGCCAGGCCATAGGCGATGCGGTAGCCGGTCACGCCGCTGGTGGCGCTGGCACTCCAAGTCAAGCCGATGGCGTTGGCGATGCCCGAGGAAATCGACCGCACGTTGGACGGCGGGAGAATGACGGTGGCGGGAATTTCCAAACGAAAGAATTCCGCGGATTTATCCATCGGAACCGTGATGGACTTGATGTCGCCATTCCCGGTGATGATGGGCGGGATGTCGTTCCAGGTCGTGAAGTCAGTGGTAGCCTTTGGCTGATAAAGAATACCGGATGAGGAGGGCCAACTGATCGAGGCGACGGGGTGGCTGGTCACCGGCAGGGCGTGAACGACGTCCGGGCCACCCGGACCCGAATCACCCGGATCGAGCAATACATCATCGATGAGAACCTCCCCATGGCCACCCACCACCGCGCCGGTGACGAGGCGGAAAAACACCCGGGCATCGACGGCGCCTGCCGGAGCGACGAGATTGTTGTTTGAAATTTTGACCCAAGCGTCCTGAGTGCCGTTGAAATTGGTGAGACCGGCTCCGCCAGCGAGGACGCCGTTTGCGCGGTCCAGCCACTGCACCTGATACTGTTGGAGGTAGGAGGGACCGGCGCTGATTTGCTTCGCCCAGAACGAGAAATCATAGGATTTCCCGGCGGTGATGCCGCCGCCTTGGGCCGCGATCCGTTGTTCGAGCCCGCCTTCCGCCGGGGCGGAGCCGACGTTGGCCAAGGCACCGCGCATGCTGAAGGAGCCGGTGTGCGCGGCAGTGCCGCTACGGGCCGGTGGCTGGCTGCCGGTGACCGTCCAGTTCGCCGCATTCGCTCCAGCCTCGGTTTCGAAACTCCCGTTGACCGGGACCGTGGGGGTGGGGTCGGAACCCGGCACGGTTTCGAGGATTTGATAAATCCGCTGTCCGGCGGGAAGCGGATCCACCCAGGAATGGATGGTGCCATCGCCGGCCATGCTGGATGCGATGTTGGTCCAAGGTTCACCAACGGCCGCCGCACCTTGCAGTTGATAGGTATTTCCAAGGGTCGTGGGCCAGGTCAACTCGACCTGAGGCGCAATCCGCAGATGCGTTTCGGCCCCAGCCACCAGCAATGGAAACAACCAGAGCGGCAGGCCGAGGGCACGGACTCTTTTTTGAAAATCGAAATTCATGGGTTTTGAAACGCGAGAAATGGGCATGAGTCCCTACTCCGGATCTTTCGCAGAGTCTAGAAATTTAATGCAATTCATTTCGCTTTCGCCAATAGTATTCCTCGCGCATACTCTTGTCGCCAGCCCCGTGACCAAAGAGTGAAAATGCCAAAGCCTATCGAAACGAAAGAAACAGCCCCCGAAGTGAACCAGCAGTTGATTGCGGAGCGCTTGCAGATTTCGCGCGCGACCGTCTCGCGCTGCTTCACCAACCACCCTGGCATCAACCCCGTGACCCGGGCACGCGTATTCCAGCTCGCCGCCGAGGTCGGCTACGTCCACCTCCAGATGCGGACGCCCCGCTCGAACCGGAAAAAAGGCGCGAAAAGGATCTTCGGCGTGCTGATTTGCTCGGCGGAGGAGGAATACAACCGCACTGACTATCAGAATCCGAGCGAGCAGATCCTCGCCGGCGTGACCGACTGCGCCCACCTCAACGACGCGGACATCGAGGTCCATCTCATCGATCCCAAGGCGTGCAGCCTGGACGACCCCGCATTCCTGCAGATTGAGAAACTTTGCAGCCGCTGGGACGGCCTGCTGCTGGTCTATCCGTTTCCGAACGCCGTGCTCGACCACCTCGCACCGCGGGTGCCGCTGGTGTCGCTGGTGGAGCAGTTCGACCACACGGGAATCGATTGTGTGGACGTGGACCACTACAAGGGAATCGCGGCCGTCATCGAACTCCTCGTCGCTAGCGGCCACCGCCGCATCGGGTTTTTCACCCGCCGCTACGAGGTGGAGGCGAGCTGGTCGTTCCGGCGCTACGCCGCTTTCATGGAAGCGATGGTGCGCCTGAGAATGCCTGTCGCGGTCGAGGACATCGTCAACGTCTTCCCCTCCCGCGAAGGAGATGACGAATCCAGCATCGAATACGCCGCCGAGCGCACTCGGGATGGAGTCACCGCCTGGGTCTGCGCGGCCGACCACCAAGCGTACGACCTCGTGCGGGGCTTGGAAAAGCGCGGCATCAGCGTGCCGGGCCAGGTTTCAGTAACGGGCTTCGACGGCATCGAGACCCCGCCCGGCTCACCCGAGCTGAGCACCATTGTCATTCCATTCCGCGAAATCGGCACCACCGGCACTCAGCGCTTGGTCGAGCGGGCGCAAAAGCGCTTCGGCTCCGCCCAGCACGTCTTGATCGACTGCCGCCTGAAGGCCGGCGCGACGGTCGGTCCGGCCCCTCGATAATCCGGTAAGCCCCGACGAGGGTCGCATGCAATCACATGCGACAGCCTTGCTCATCCGATCATTGCAAAATTGTGCAATTTTTACTTGTCGGGTCGCCTGACAGGCTTTATCTAAAAGCTCAGTCCAGTCGCAGCCTCATCGAGAAAAACCCTCTCAGGCTTCACTCGGCGCCACCACTCCATGGAACCTTTTCCGAGCGCGCAGCACTTCGGAAAAATGCTCCCGGCAGCGGAAAACCCAACCATTCATCATTCCATGCAACCTTCATCCACCGTGCGGAATCCGAGCCGGCCAACCGACTCCGCGGCCGAACCCAAGCCCTCCTCGCAAAAAGATCCAAAAACCGCCTCCCCCTTCTCCGCGCCCCTGCGCGACACACCGGTGGAGATCGACGGCCAGGACTATCTTTGCATTCCCCACGTGGACCAGATGCCGCCGTTCCTGATGAGCGTGGTTTCCGATTCCAACTTCTGGCTGTTCGTCGGCAGCAACGGCGGCTTCACCGCGGGTCGGGTCGATCCGGACCACGCCGTTTTCCCCTATCAAACCGCCGACCGGATTCTTGCCGCACCCAAGTCCAGCGGCATGCTCAGCCTCGTCAAAGTGGACGGAGCCACTTGGGAACCCTGGACCGCGGATTGTCCGCAGCACGGAATCCTCCGCAATTTATACAAGCATGTCGCCGGCACGAGCGTGTTGTTTGAAGAGATCAACCAGCCACTGGGCCTGGCCTTCCGTTGCGAGCTTGCGGTCAGCGAGCGCTTCGGCCTGGTCCGGACCTGCCGTTTGGAAAACCTGGGCGACAAGCATCGCAGCATCCGCCTGCTGGACGGCTGGCATCACCTGCTACCTTCCGGCGTCACCCAGGAAACGTATTCCCGCTACAGCTACCTCGCCGCCGCCTACATGCGCCACGAGGCGGTGCCCGGCAGCGGACTGGGCATCTACACCCTCAACTCCGGCATCACCGATCGCGCGGAACCGTGCGAATCCCTGCGGGTGGCCTGCGCGTGGTCGCTCGGCCTCGACCGGACGACCCTGCTCCTATCCGACCGGCAGGTGGACGCCTTCCGCCGCTGCGGCGAAGCCAGCGCCGAGACTGAAGCGCGGGGCGTCTTCGGCGCCCATCTAATCACCGCTGATCTCACGCTCGATCCGCTAGGCTCGCACGAGTGGTTCGTCGTCGCCGACACCGGCCTCGACCACACCGAGTTATCCCGCTTGCGCGATCGCCTCCAGGAACCCGAAACGCTTGCCGCGGAAATCACCGCCGACCTCGCCGCCGGCGTGCTCGCCCTGAAAAAACGCATCGCCGGCGCGGGCGCCATCCAGCAGACCGCCGACTCGCGGACCGGCGTCCACCACTTCGCCAACGTGCTCTTCAACTGCATGCGCGGCGGCAC
>JBEDKU010000514.1:0-4349 GCA_041172045.1 Verrucomicrobiota bacterium
CGTCGGCCTGGCTTTGGGTTTCCTGCAAGACGAGTTCTTCCGGCAGTTCGAAATTCACCTGCGCGTTGAAGTGAGCGACGATTTGGTTCACCTTCATGTCCGAAATCTTGCGCTCGCGCTCGCCGGCCATGTTCTGGCGGATGATGTCCTTGATTTCTTCCATCGTCTTGCCGGGGGCGAGGCGATTGGCCATCTCGTCATCGAGGGCTGGAAGGATCGCTTCCTTGAGCTCCTTGACGGTGGTTTGGAAAACGAGGTCCTTGTTGCGGAGGTCTTCGACGGGAAAGTCCTCGGGCAGGGTGACGGTGATTTCGCGAGCTTCGTCGATGTTCATGCCGACCAACTGCGCGGCGAATCCGGGAAGGAAGGCCTTTTCATCGAGGCGGACCCAGAAGCCTTCGCGGCCGGAAAGGTAGCCGGCGGCCTTGCCGAGGAATTCTTCGGTCGGCTTGCCTTCGACGGTCGAAGTGTAGTCGATGACCGCGAAATCGCCCATCGCGGCGGGGCGGCCTTCGATGGCGTTGAAGTCGGCGAAACGCTCTTGCAGCGCGGTGAGTTGGGCTTCGATTTCCTCGTCCGGGACGGCGCTTGGTGGCACGGTCACGTTGACGCCCTTGTATTCAGGAAGCGTGACTTCGGGAGCGAGCGTCAGTTTTGAAACGAAAGTGAGGGTGCCGTTCGCATGGGTGGTGACATCCTCAGGCACGCCGAAATCAAGCACGTTGAGGGATTCCTGCTTGAGCGCCTCGTCGTAGGCTTCGCTGATGAGCGCTTCGTTGAGCTGGTCGGAAATTTCCTTTTGGAAACGCTTCTCGACGACGGCCAGCGGAGCTTTTCCAGGACGGAAACCGGGGACGCGGGCCTTGCTGGCGTAGCCTTTGACGATTTGATCGCGCTCACCGCTGACTTTTTCGGCTGGGATTTCCACACGCAGGGTGGCGACGCACTTGGGCTGCTTCTCGACGACAATGTTCATAATAGATGGGCCTGGCTTCAGCGCCGGGGCGGGCAAGGTAGGGGTTCCGCGCCGGACTTGTCAAACAGGGTGTGTGAAAAGCTCGCCGCCGGATGGGGTCTGCTTTCCAAAGTCCGGGATTTTTTCCAGCCGACGGCATTCGCGTTGCTTCCGTTGGGATTGCGTGGAGATTCTCCGCCCAAGCAAATCATGACAAACGAAGTCCAAGCCATCGAAGTCGAGGTTCTCGAAATCGATGGAACAGAGCCACCGGTGAAATTCACGGGCCGGGAGGAAATCCCGCCGCCGCCCTCGTGGCAGAATTGGCAGGGGCGGGTCCGGCAGCTCGACGGTCGGTGGTGGCCGCTGTGGGTTGTGCTTGGGGCGGTGGCGCTGGTCCTGCTTCTCACTCTGGGACTTGTCGTCGGCGTCGTCCTGGTGATTCTCAAAATCCTCGGGAGGCTGGTCCGCGCGATCACCCGCTAGATGCCGGTCCTCAGGAATCCGTCCGAGAGGATTCGTGCGCGCAGGCCGCCGCGGAAGTTGCTTTTGAGGAATTCCTCCACGCCTGGGGCGGCGGCGCTGTCCATCCAGTAACAGGGTTTGCACTCCTCGCTGGCTTCGAACTCCACGCCTTGGAAACGGAAGCGCTTGCCGACCCATGCCGCTAGATCGACGCCGCGGACGATGAGGTTCCGGCGGAAGACCGAGCTGGATAGAGCGGGCTGTGAGAATTGATCGCGCACGGCTTGCACTACGGCGGCGTCGAAGAAGGTGGCCTGGCCCTTGAAGTCCGGCTTGCAGCCGAAATAGCGGTCGCCGCGCAGGCCCATGCCGGCGACGCACTCGACATCCGGGACGCCCTCGATGCCGTGTTCGAGCCGCTCCTGACCGTGGCGGCCGCGGAAGTCGTTGCCCGGGGAAATCCAGATTTCCAACAGTTCGGCGTGCCACTCGGGGATGGTTTCCGCCGCCTTGCCGGTCTCGGCGGATTTGTTGTCGGGGCCGACCCACTCGCTGCGGCCGTCGGCGTAGGTTTCCTTTTTCCAGACCGGCAGCTCGTATTTCAACCGTTCCATGATGGCACGCGCTCCATCGAACGCGGCTCCGCGGTGGGCGGACGCGACGCCGACCCAGACGGCGGCCTCGCCGATGGCAAGCGGCCCGGTGCGGTGGACGGCTTGCGCGGCGAGCAGTCCGTGACGCGCTGCTTCTTCTTCGAGGATGCGTTGGCCGGTGGAATTGGCGAGCGCCGGATAGGCCTGGTATTCCAACTGGCTGACAGCCTGCCCGGCGTTGTGGTTTCTCACCCGCCCGTCGAAGGTGACGACGGCCCCGGCGGCGGGATTGTCGAGCCGCGCAGCCAGCGACGGGATGTCGATGGCTTCGCTGAAAAGTGAAAAGCGGATGGACATGATCTAACCTCCAGACATTGGTGGAAGGAAAGCGATGGAGTCGTTTTCCGAGAGCGGATGATCCCAGGAAACGAACTCGTCATTCACGGCGACGCGGAAATCAGTCATCGTCAGCCCGAGTTGATGCTCTCGATCCAACTCCGCGTAGAGCCGGCCGGGAGTTTCCGCGGAGCGGGTGACGCGCTCTTCCGCGAGGCCGCGGCGCTCGGCGAGCAGGCCGTAATAACAGACGGTGACGGTCATGGCGCGGTGGCGGTTTCCCAGTCCTCGGGAGTGTTGGCGTTGTCGAGGGCGCGGCGGGTGACGGACTCCAACAGGCGGCAGTCGTTACGGATGAGGATCTTTCGCGGGCAGCGGAAATCGTCGACCATGGCCTGCTCCAGGATGGGCAGGGCGGCGGGTGCGTAGAGCGCGCAGAGCGGCTCGGGTAGCTCGTCGGATTCGCTGCGGTAGGCGAGAAAGGTGTCGGCGGGTTGCTTGCTGGCAACGAGGTGGCTGAGTGTTAGGAGGTCGAGTCTTGGGAGGTCGCAGGCGAGGACCAGCCAATCCGATTCGGAATGCAGGCGCATGCCGGCGACGATGCCGGCGATGGGTCCGTGGCTGGCTCCGGCGGGGTCGCGCACGATTTCGAGATCCTCGAGGCCGGCGGGGATTTCCTGATCGTGGCGGAGTGATAGAACGACGGCCTCGCATCCCGCCTCGCGCAGCAGATCGCAACAACGACGCGCGAGCGAGCGGCCGTCCGGGTGGACGAGCGCGGCCTTGTCCTGCCCCATGCGCGAGCTGCGGCCGCCGGCGAGCACGAGGCCGTGGAGTGGGTGGTTAGGATTCATGCGTGGTAGTCGCCGGACTTGCCGCCGGTTTTGGAAATGAGGCGGAGGTCGGAGATGCGGATGGCTTTGTTCATGGCCTTGCACATGTCGTAGACGGTGAGGGCGGCGACGCTGGCTCCGGTCATGGCCTCCATCTCGACGCCGGTTTTCCCGGTGGTGGAAACCTCGCAGCGGATGGTCACGCCGGATTCGTGCGGGGTGATTTGGAATTCGCAGTTCTCGACGGGCAGCGGGTGGCAGAACGGGATGAGCTCGCTGGTTTTTTTCACCGCCATCGTGCCGGCGATGATGGCGGTTTGGAAAACGGGGCCTTTCGGGCCATGGAGGTCGTTGTTCTGGAATTTCCCGATGATTTCCGCGCCGAGTTCCATGCGCGCCTCGGCGACGGCGGTGCGGCGGTTAGGTGATTTTCCGGTGATGTCGACCATGGTCGGCTGGCCGCTGCGGACGTGGGTGAAATCGGGAGTAGTCATAGCCATGGGGTGAACGGAAACGCGGCGGCGGACGAACCCCGCGGAGGCAGCGTGAGGAATCCGTCGCTGTTGAGCAAGCCGATGAAATCGCCGCTGTTGCCGGTGGCGGCGGGTTCGGCGCGGCCGTCGGCACGGAGTGTGACCGGGAGGTGACGGGTGAAATCGGGAAGTTGCACGGTGCGGTCGTCCATGACGATGCGGCGCGCGATCGGCGGGGTCAGTCCGGTGGCGACGGCGAGCGCGGGAAGCAGCAAGGTGTATAGACCGGTGAGCGCGGAGACAGGATTGCCGGGGAGCGCGAGGACGACCTGCCCGCCGGGGGCGATCCAGCAGCCCGCGGGTTTGCCGGGGCGCTGGGCGACGCCGTGGAAAATTTTCCGGCAGCCAAGGTCGGCGAGCAGCTCGGGAACGAAATCGTGCGCGCCTTTCGAAACGGCGCCGGTGAGGACGAGCCAATCATGGGTGGCGAGGAGATTTTCAATGACGGGACGGGCGGCGGCGACGTTGTCATTGAGGACGCCGACGTGCTGCGGCCGATAGCCGGCGATTTCCAATGCGGCGGCGAGCGAATGGGCGTTCGATTGGCGGATTTGGTGCGGTTGCGGGGATTCGTCCACGGGCACGAGTTCGTCGCCGGTGGCGATGACGGCGATTTGCGGGAGGCGCGAAACTT
>JBEDKU010000515.1:0-9602 GCA_041172045.1 Verrucomicrobiota bacterium
CTTCGGCGACTTCGGCGACGGTGACATCCCCGCTGGTGGATGCAGGTCGGATCTCGGCGATGAATTTCCGGCGGGATCCGGCAGCATGTGCGACGGGCGTGATGTTGGAAGCGCCATCAACCATGTCGCGGAGGGTGATCTCCGTGTACGGCGCGCTTGGGTTACGGAAGGCGTAGATTTCCGGCATGACAGCGACGTAGTTGTGGGAATGGAGTTTCACCCGCAGGTCGCCATAACTCCACTCGTCGGTTCCAACCGAGGCGAGCGTCTTGGGCGTGCTGAACGATGTGCCGCCGAAGCCGAGCCGGATGACGCCCTGGACCTCGTAGGTTGATAGATCGGCGTTGGGCGCGATGTCCAACAGGCCGATGATGCGGTCCGGCAGGTTCAACCAAACCTGGCGGCCGGTCCAATCGTAGGTGGCTCCCTTCACCGAACTGTTGTCCTGATGCAGTCCGTAGGAAGCACCGATGGCGCTGAAATCACGGCTCACGGTGGAGTCGCCGGTGAGGCCGGAGGTGAGCCACGCGTGTCCGGCTTCGTTGAGGGTGCCGTCGCCATTTCGCGAGGAAGCGGTTGTCACCCGGAGGCGTGGATAGATGCCCATCAGCGAGGCGTTGACGCGGAAATCCGGATCCGGATCCGCCACCTGCGCGCCAATGAGCGTGGTGTGTCCGGATTCGGAGAAGTTGATGTTGCGGAGCGTGGCGGAGTAATTCCAGCGGCCATACCAGGCTCGCGGTCCCTGGGTGTTGCGGTCGAAAACGGTGTAGTCCGGGCGGTTGAGGGGCGAGGTGCCGGATTGATACCACCCGAGATCGACGCGGGCGCGGCCATACCAGTTGGTGAGGGTGGCGGCGCTGGCGATCCACGCGTCCAGTTCGGCACGTACGTAGCGATTGTTTCCCGCCACGGTCTCACCGCCGGAGAAGCTGCTGCGGATGTCGTTCCAGGCGTGTTTCCAGGACGGACAGGTCCACCAGTCGCCGATGCGGCCATTGATCGCGCCATACCACTGCATTTTCTGGAGAATCAGGCCGGCGTTGGCGTTGCCGGTGGACTCGAAGTATCGGGAGACGTATTCGGAAACGGTGGCCTGATAGTTGACGGTTTCATTCTGGGTGCCGATGTAGCCGACCGCGCCGTCCTCGAACATGCGGTTCATGGTGAGGACGGAGTCGATGAAATACTGTGCCTTGACGAGCAGCTCGGGGCGGGCGGTCCAAATGCCGAAGTTGAAGAGTTCGCAGGCGATGGCGACGTCGGTATTCACCCATGAGGCGACGCGGTTTTCATAGGCGGCCCAGAGGTTCTGGGCGGCCGTTTCCATGGCGGTGTCCCACTCGGCGGCGGAGTTCGTGGGGACGAGCCCCGGATAGAGCGTGGGAAACTCGCGGAACACGCTGGAGGCGGGAGCGATGGCGAAGTCGTCGTAGAAGCTGGCAAGCTGGCCGGCGGGAACAAGCGGGCCGTGGACGTTGATGGCATCCAGATAGGCATAACTCCGGCGAAGCAGGCGGCGCAGGACTTCATCGTTGTTTTTCAGCGGGCTATCCGGATGGGCGAAGGCCCAGAACAGCGCGTCCATCTGCTGGCCGGTGGTGCGGGCGAGGTTGAAATCCTCCAGCACGTTGGCTTGCGGGGTGTTTTTCTCCCAAGCGGGATCGGTGGTGGCCAGGAACAGGTTCACACCGTCGGTGACGCGCTTCAGATAGGGGTTGGTGGCGGTGGTGGTTTCCAACAGCGGGCGGAGGACGCGCATGTTTGGAAGTCCGCTGACCGCGGTGGCCATGGTGGCGGCGGCGACGGGCAGTTTTTCATCGGCATCGTCCAACAGCCGGCCGGGGTGGGTGAAGTCGCTGATGTTGATGGAGGCCTGGGCGCGTTCGATGGCGATGTCGAGCATGGCGCGCTTGATGCGGTCCTCCGGCGTGACGGAAGGAAGCGCCGCCACGGCCGTGCGCAGCGAGCCGATGCGGGCGAGGATGGCGGCGGCGGCGGGGTCGTTGAAAAGCTGGACCTCCCACATCGAGACGCCCTTCCCGGAAAGTGAGCTCTGCGAGGTGAGGCGGAAATAGCGGGCGCTGCGGGGCTGGAAATAGAGGTTGGTGCTTTGGAGCTGCGTGTTGACTTCGGAGCCGATGCCGCTGCGAAAATCCCCGGTGACGAGGGTCCAGGTGGAGTTGTTCGGCGAACTTTCGAGCTTGTAGGTCCGCCCGTGTTGATAGGTGACGAAGTTGAGGCGGTTGACGGTTTGGGTGGAGCCGAGATCGAGGGTGATGAAGGATTTGGTGCTGCTGGTATCGGCGGTGGCGGACCAGCGGGTGGTGAAAAGATTGTCGGTGGCATTCGTAGCCGGGAACCCCGCAGCGGCGCTGCTGGCGGTGGTGCCGGCTACGGTGTAGGCGTCGTTGGGACTGCGGATGACGAGCTTCGGCCGGGAGGCGAGGTTGGCGTTCTCGCTGGAGGCGAAATAACTGGGAAGCCCGCCGTTGGGAGTCTGGCGGAAGATGATGAGGGAGATGTGGGTGTTGGCATTCGCGGCGATAAAGTCACGCAGGGCTGAGCCGGTGAACTCGACGTCGGTGGTGCCGGATGCCACGCCGGGAGTGAAAGTCCCGAGTGAGGTGAGGCCCGCGGGATTCAGGCTGCCGGGCAAGGTGGTGCTGGCGTTGGCGGCGTTCGAAAAGTTGAGCAGCGACTCATCGAAGGCTTCGTTGGAATGGCCGTCGGGCAGGCCGAAGACTTCGAAGGTGAAAGGCGTGGTGCCGTCGCCGGGATAATTGGTGAACGTGAGCAGCAGGCTCGCGCTGTCAACCGCGGCGAGCGGGCCGCTGACGACGAAGCGGAGGTATCCGATGCGGTCGCTGCCGCCGGAAAAGTCCGCGCCATCGCGCTTGGCCAGGAAGGTGGTGGCTGCGCCGAAATCCGTGCTCGTGCCGCGCTGGATGTAGGTGTCCTGAATGGCGGTGATGGACGTCTGGCCGATGCCCGCCGCATGGGAGATGCATGGCATCGCGAGCGCAAGTGCGGCCGCCGGGATGAGGCGGAGGACGGTGCGGGTGGTGGATCGACTGGGTTTCATGAAGGACCGCGGTTTATTTAATCGGGATGGGAAATAGCCGGATTTTTCGACCTAAATTGACGGGATTCCCCGCGGCCGAAAAAAGAATCTCGCGGATTTTTCGGGAAGCAAGGGAGTTTGCGGCGCCGCGGTCGGCGGAAGGAAGTCCGCAGCATCCGATCACCACCATTTCCAGATGTTGGTCTCGTCAGGATGGGCGGAGTAGTAGGCCTCTCCCCGGTCGCCCTGGAGACGCTCCACATGGCCGTCCAGAAACAGATAGAGCGCCGTCTTGCCGGCGCGGCTGACCCGGTAGCGGGATTGCACGTTGCTGTCGAAGGTCGCCTTTCCCTGGGGTTGCATGTCTCCACCGAGGTGATTGGTCTCGGCGCAGATCACGATCTTGGAGGTGTCCGGGACCACCTTCAGTGGATTTCCCGCCCACTTCGGGTTCGGCAGGTTCCGATTGAAGGAAAACCAGAGCGGGCCGGGGAGCTTGAAGCTGCTTCCGGGGTTGAATCCGGCCCATGGCTTGGCCGCTTTGCTGGAGAAGATGCTCTCATTGCCTTCGCGAGTCTGATAGTTGTAGATGCTCGATGAATTGAACTTGGGCGGGGGAGGGAAATAGCGGTCGATCACTTCGTGAAAGCTGTAGCGGTCGCCCTGCCCCGCGTCAGTGCCGGGGATCACCGCTCCCGGATAGAGGAAATTCCCGCTAGGGTCCTTCGCCATGTTCCCATGCGGAATGATCCCGTTGTTATCCTGTGCCACGCTCTGGAGCGCGACCGCAACCTGTCTGAACTTCCCGGTGTCCGTCGCGGCGACGGCTTGGTCCCTTACCCGGGTGGTGACGCTGAATGTGATCCCGGCAAGGACGACGATGATAAGAACCACCACGAGGAGCTCGATCAAGGTGAAGCCGCTTCCAGCGCGGCGCGCTTCGGATTTGATGTGACTGGGCTTCATCGGGACGTTGCTGGGTTTAGAGTTGGTGAGTGGGATTTCCGGATCCATCACCGGGCTTAGTGATGGATCATCACGTCGGACGCAGCAGTTCCCAAGGGGAAAAATGCGTCGGATGCGGGCTGAATTGCGTCAATTGCCGTCGCTGCAGTGGAAACAAACGAGGGGTCGCCGATCCTCCAATCGGCGACCCCTCTCTTTCATTCGGAGAAAACCCATTAACTCCGGAAAATCATCGGGCGCGGCGGCGGCGCAAAAGGGCAAGAATGCCGAGGCCGCCGAGCAGCGCTGCGCGGGGCTCGGGGACGACGGTGAGGCCAAGCACACCGGTGGACTCGGTGAACTGCCAGGTATTGTCGCCGCTGGTCAGATCCCAGACACCGTTGAGATCGCCATCCAACAGGCTGCCGGAATATTTGTCAGTAAGGGCGATGGTGGTGAAAGTTCCTGTCTCACTGGCCATGTCAAACAGGTTCCACGAGCGGCTGCCTATTCCGAAGATGACACCCATGTCGAGCGTCATCGCGCCGCCGTAGGTGAGGACCCCCGCGGCACCGCTTCCTGTCAGATTGGCAAAGTCATGGCCACCCACTACACCCACTCCGGCGATGCCATCGATTTCCATGATAGTCGTGCCGTTGAGGCCCAGCGTATTGGTGAAAGTCATGACGCCAGGGCTGTTTCCAACGGCGAGCGTGCCGTTCACGATGGTCTTGCCGACAGTTCCCACACCGCCGAGTGTCGCGTCCACAGCCACGGTGGTCAGTGAACTGGTGGAAATGTTGCCGTTCACCACCAGCTTTCCGCCTAGGACGTCGGTGGCGCCGGTGTAACTATTCGTTGTGCTGCCGAGGGTGAGAGTGCCGCCGTTGTTTTTGGTGATGCTGGTGCCGGTGCTACCGCCGCCGGTGGCGTTGCTGATGACGCCATTGAGAGTGAGATTCCCTGCGCCACCGAAGGTCCAGCCATTGGTGCCAGCGTTGGTTTGGGAGCCGGAACCAAGGTTGCTGGTAAGGGTTAAGGTTTGGCCCGGTGTGGTGACATCGATTCCAGAAGCCGCTGACCTTGCATCGCGATTCACGGTGCGGTTGCTGGTGGCGGTGATGCCGGAATACTCCATTACGCCATTGGTCGTATTGCCTAGCGCAATCGCGGTATTGGTTCCACCATCGCCGAAGTTGCTCGCAACTCCGAAGTTGTTGAGTGTGGCTCCAATCACCCGGCCGGAAGGGATGTTGAGGGTGTTCATCGTATTCGCCCCTCCCAAGGTCACGGTCGCGGCGGCGCCATTCACACTGACCGTAGTGTCGATTGTGACGTTGGATCCGAATGTGTTAGTACCGCGCAGGTCAAAGGTTCCCGTGCCGGTGACAGCAAGAGTATTGCCCCCATCGCTGAAAGCTCCGTTCATTTGGAGGTTGTTCCCCGTGCCTCCACCCGCGATGGTCCACGTCTGGTTCGCTCCAAGAGTGACGGCATTCGCGAAGATGAGCCCGGCACCGTTGATTGTGCTAGCCTTTGTGACCCCGCCGGAACCGATCGTCAGCGCCAGTCCCGCTGTGTTGCTGATTTGAAACTGAAAATCGGCCGTTGAGTCCTGGTTGATTCCCGCGACGGCAATATTCGCACCCAATGCAGCCGTACGGGTGGCGGTGAAGGTTCCATCAATCAAGATGGTGTTGGTGCCGCCGACGTTCGGAGGTCCTCCGGACACATAGCTAGCAGCGTTGTTTAAAAGGGAGGTGTTGTCAGCTTTAGTGATGGTCTGCGCGTGGGTATTAAAGCTACAAACAACTATTGTAATGGCACCGGAGAGGAAGAGTCTGAGGCGAGCAGTCGGTTTCATGATGTGGATGGGTGGGCTTTTTGGGGAATGCGGGACGAATGTTCCTCGGGGAGGGATAAGCTTGCATCCTGCCTGAAGGACTCGGGGACAGAAGGGGTGAAAATGCGGCGCGGGCGTGTGATTTTGCGTCGCGGAGCCGATTCCGGAGTGCGAATGGAGGTCGGCGGATTCACGGGGCGCTGCCGCTGGCGATGACCCGGAGGCGGAGGAAACGGCCCTCACTTTCACCGGGGATGTCCACGGTGACCGTTTCGCCGATGTTGCCGGGATTGGTGTCGAGAGCTTGCCATGATTTGAGATCCGGGGAGCCCTCGACGATGTAGGTCATGTCCGACCTCTCGCGGCGGAAGGAAAAGCGGAAGAGACGGGGATTTCCCGAATCGAGGGAGAAGGCGGGCCGGGGCGCGTCGTTCGCGGCGCGGGGATCGCCTCCAAGGGCGTATTCGGCGAGGTTGGGCATGCCGTCGCCATCGTGATCGAATTCGTTGGCGGCGGGGCCGGCGTTTTCGGTGGTTCCGAAGTGCGTCTGCCGCCAGCTTTCGAGGGTGCTGGTGCCGGTGACTCCGGTGAGGGGCAGTCCGTATTTCCCGGAGAGGTAGAGATCACGGACGGCGGTCTCCGTGAAACCGGTGTCGTAGAAATAGACGCTGCGCACCGCGCCGTTCATGACGCCGAGTTTCATGTTGGCGAAGAGATTGAAATTCGCGGGCGTGGCGGCGTATGAGGAAACGAGCAGGCCGTTTCGATAGAGATTCAGTTGGGTGCCGGTGAAGACGGCAACCAGATGGGTCCATGAGGTCATCATCGAGGCGGTGCCGCCATCGAGATACCAGTTGTTAAGGGCGGCGATGTTCAGGGAACCATTCCTATGCCGTAAGAGCAGGGTGCGGTGGCCGCCGAAGTCGAAGAGGACCTTGTCGTTGTCCATGACATTCATTTTCATCCAGAAGGCGATGGTGAAGGAGTTGGCAAGCCGGGAGCCCCAGGAGATCGGAGCGTTGATGCCGGGAGTCGCGAGGGAGGCGGCGAGTCCGCCATGCATTCCGGGCACCAGCGGCACGCCGGTGGCGGGGATGGGCGCGGCCGCGGGAATGCTGCCGGGGAGCGGAGCGAAGACGTTTTGGCTGAGCGAATCGTCAAAGACGGTCTCGCCGAAATTCCAAGCGGCGAGGAAACCGGGCTGGGCGGTGGGATCGTAGTTTTGGACTCCGAGTTCTGCCAGACGGGATGGGATCTGATTGATCCCGGCGGTGAAAGCGTCCGACTCGGGATCGATGAGCGGCGCGACCGGCTTGTCCACGGCGGCGAGTTCGCTGCCGCCACGGGTGACGATGACGTCGGTTTTGCCGGAGGCGGACGGGGTGAATGTGATGAGATCCATCTGGTCCGGGAAATTGACCGATACGACGGTCTTCCCGGCGTTCCATGTGGTTTGTGGCAATGGATCGCCCATGCGGAAGGCGTGGATGAGGATTTTGAAATCGGGTGAGACGGCATCGGTGCGGATGATGAGGTGCTTGAAGGCATCGCGCGCGGTGAGGCTCGGAGGCGAGGGCTGGCCCTTGGCGCCCAGCACCCGGACAAGCAGCGCGGCCTCGCCGGCTCGGATGGTGCCATCCGCCGCGAGACTGGTCTGGCCTGCCAGGATGACATCGCCCGCCACGCCGGGGCTGGAAGCGGGTGAAACCATCACCACATCGGCCGGCAGTGTGGCGTTCCAATCGTAGCGGGCGCTCATGGCATCGCGCTGGATGTCATCCGCCACGATCACATAGGGGCGCGGGCCGCGGACGAGTCCGGCGCTGCGGAAGGATTTGAGCACGGGGGTGTTCACCATGCGCTTGTAGGGAGTGAGAATCCCGTCTTTGGCGATCCATGAGGCGGTGAACTTGAGCGGCTGCTGGAAGACCGGCAGGCTGCTGGGGTCATAGGCGAAGTTGTTGAAGGTTTGATTGAGCAGGCTCCAACCGGTGGCACCGGTGTCCACGTTGTCGGCCAGCACGTCGTCCCGCGTGCAGAGGTTTCCCTGCCTGTCGTTGCTGGCGCTGCTCCAGACCCAGTCCCACGAATACTTCGCATCGCCGACCATGAAGGTGGCGTCGGGCTGGTCCACGTAATCGACCACGCGGGCGGGCGTGCTGACGCTTTGCTGGGCCTCGTCGATGAGCACGGTGTTCATCGACCAGCCGCCGATGTCCTTGCCGGGAATGGTGATCCATCGGCGTCCCTGGGCGGCGAGCATGATGCCGTTGCGGTCCGGATAGGGGTGGCCGCCGCTCGCGCCGCGCACGTGCATGGTGAGAAAGGTGGCGTTGGCGTCCCATGATGAGCGGGTCATCATCAGGGCGCGCTTGCCGCAGAAGAACGAGAGCGGCGTGTCGAGGGCCTGCGGCTCGTTGGCCGGATCATGGGTGGTGGCGAAGATCCCGGAGACCACGGTCTCGTTCCAGTGGAAGTGCAGCGCGGAGGGGATGTTGCTGTAGTCGTCCCGGACCAAGGCGCGGTAGGAGAAGTCCACGAGCCTGTCGTTCGGATAGAGAAACTTCGCGGCGACGAGATCCGCCGGGGTGGTGAGGGCGGCTCCCATGCTGCCGAGGATGTCAAAGACGGCGAACTGGTTGTTTCGCGAAGGCAGTGTCGAGAAGGGAAGAAATTTCGAGTAGTAGGAACGCACCATCGGATGATGGGCCAGCGGCTCGAGGCCATATTTCCAGCCCACCCGGTCGAAGGAGATCATGGCGTCGAATCCAAGCGGCAGTTTCCCTTCCCCTTCGAAGGCCGCGCCGCTCTCGAAGAACGAGTAGTTGAAGTAATTCCGCCAGCCGCGATAGAGGCCGAGGAATTTGAGATCGTTGAATCCCTCCTCGCCCTCGATGGCCATCAGGTCGAAGACCCAGTAGGAAAAGGTGGCCCAGTTGCTGCGGCTGGCCTCGGCGTTGTTGAAGGTGCCGTAGTTATCCGCCCATGCGGATAGAAGCACAAGTTCCTGGCGGACGAAATCTCGCTGCTCCGGCGTCATGAACTTGTGGATGAAATCATAGATCAGGCCGAGGCTGCTGGATTCCGCCCGCGGCGTGGACGGCTTGGGCGGCCGGCCGGAAGCGGCCGGCGTGTCGCTTGCGGCGCGGCGCGCCTGCTCCAACCCGATGGTCCGCACCACGGCCCGGGCGAGTTTTTCGCCACCGGTGGTGTCGTCATCGATCAGGCAGCGCAGGGCTTCCGCCGAGGCGACCTTGAAGAAGAACGTGGGGCTGGTGGCGAATGAGGCGGGCGTTTGTCCGTTGGATAGAAGCGTGTAATAGTCCTCTCCGCTGACTCCGTTGAAACGATGCAGGTTCGGGATGCGGCCCTTGTAGCCGAAGCCGCTGTACCAATGGGGTAGCGCGTAGACGGCATTTTGATCATAGGTGCGCTTCATCCAATGGGCATAGCTGAGCACGTTTTTCCACGCCTCCCGGCCGCCTTGGGTTTGCTGGATCCGGTTCCTAACATCCGGGAGGTCTTCGGGGGAGAAAAAGATCCGGGGAGGCACGCCGGGAGCGGGCACCCGGCCGACGGGGGTGACGCCTTGTCCGTCGAAGGTGAGCCGGGACGAGCCGAAATCGCGGGGTTTGAAGATCGACCACGGGATGGGATTGGTGTCGTCATGATAGGACCAGACGGTCTTGTCGCCATAGGGTGAGGCCGCGACCAGTGGGTCGATGGAGCCCTCGGGCGAAACCGTTAGTC
>JBEDKU010000516.1:0-3309 GCA_041172045.1 Verrucomicrobiota bacterium
GCACCACGCCCACCTCCACCGCGAGCGAAAGATTGGTTAGAACGGTCAGCCCGAAGGTCGCCAGAAACACCGATGAATCGCTGAACGGCCATTTCGACAGCCGCGCGAATTGTTTCCAGGAAACCATCCGGTAAGCGGCGACCACCAGCACCGCGCTCAACGTGGCCAGCGGAATGTGGCTGATCAACGGCGCCGCCACTAACAAAATGAGCAGCAGCAGCGACGACTGTACCAGCGCCGCCACCGGCGTGCGCGCTCCGGAGCGCACGTTCATCACCGAGCGGGCCACGCCGCCGGTCACCGGGATGCAGCCGAACAGCGGCCCCACCAGATTGGCAAGGCCCTGGCCGAGAAGTTCCTGGTTCGAGTCGTGCCGGTCGTCCAGCAGGCCATCCGTCACCACCGCGCCCAACAACGCCTGCATCGCGACGAGCAACGCGATGGTGAACGCCGGCTGGATCAGGTTCTTGATCGTCGCCCAGTCCGCCATCGGCACCACCAGGGATGGCAGTTTCCCGGAAAACGCGCCGAACTCCGAACCGATGGTGGCAATTCCAAAATGTTGGGAAAAGCCGAACAAAGCCGCCGCCGCGGTCGCCAGCACCATGCCAGCCATCGCGCCCGGCACGATCCGCGAAAATCGCGTGGGCCAGAAGGCGATGACGCCCACCGAGGCTAGCGACAAGCCGACCGTCGGCCAGTGGAACGCCCCGAGATGCGAACCAAGCATCTCCATTTTCCCGACAAAATCCACAGGCATCTTGTCCACCTGGAGTCCGAAAAACGTCTTGATCTGAGAGCTGAGGATCAACACTGCGATGCCCTTGGTGAAGGCGCGCGACACCGGATAGGGAATGAAGCGGATGATGGAGCCCATTTTCGCCAGACCCATCAGGCAGAGCATCACGCCCGCCATCATCGTGCAGAGGAACAGCCCGGCAAAACCGGCGCTCTGCACGATGCTGTAGGTGATGATCACGAACGCCCCGGTCGGCCCGCCGATCTGCACGCGCGAGCCACCCAACGCGGCGATGATTCCACCGCCGATGATCGCTGTGAAAAGCCCCTGCTCGGGTTTCACGCCGGAAGCGATGGCAAACGCCATCGACAGCGGAAACGCCAGCGTCGTCACATTCAGCCCGGCGGAAAAATCCTGGCGGAAACTTGCCCTGGAATAGCCTTTGAGAGCCTCCAACAACTTCGGACGAAATGGGGGAAATAAACTCATTTAGCCTTGGACAGCTCGGGTCCAGAGGATTCGCCCTCATCCAGATAGATGAAAACCCCGCAGTTCTCGCAGACATGGAGCGCGCCGCCGCTGTGGAGATTCGCATAGCTGCTGCGCGTCATCGTGAGATGGCAGCCGCCGCAGATCCCGCGGCGCACCGCCGCGATGGCCGGCTTGTTGCGCGAACGGCACTGGTCGTAATGGTAGGTGATCGCGGTGGGCAGCAGTTGCCGGACGCTTTCGATTTCGGCGTTGAGCGCCGCGAGCTTGGTGGATTTGGTTTTGAGCGCGGCGCGGGCTTCATCCAGCTCGGCGAGCTGGCGCAAGCGCTGCATGAGATCGGGTCGTATGGTCATGGCGTTGTTATTGTTAGTTTTTGCTAGAGAAGTCGGGTTCAAACGATCGAGAAATAGGCGGAGTCCTCCATCAGCGCCGCGGCGAAGGAACTTTGATCGGCGGACAGCTCGCGGCGTTTCACCCACAGCCGCAACTTGCCGTCGAAGGCGGTTTCCTCGCAGTCATAACAGGGAGGAACCTCGTGACAACTGCCCCAGAAAGTGACCACCCGCGTCCCCATGGGAACCTGTGAGAGTTGGCGGCGCACATAGTCGATGTAGCTGCCGTAGAGTTCGATTTCGACCGGCACCTCGTCATCGATCCGGAGTTCCGGCGACAGGTTCTCCTCGAACGGATTGAACAGATAGAACGCGTCATAGCCGCTGAACGACAGCTCCATCACGTTGGCATGCAGGATCCGCACCCGGGGAATGCAGTAGTGATCGAGCATGTCCCTGGCGGAACGACAGAGGTTTTTACGCTGTTCCACCCCGGTGAAATGCCCGGCCGTGGTGAATGCGCCGATGGCGCAGAATTTCCCCGGGCCGCAGCCCACGTCCAGCACCCGCGTCCCAGGCCCGGTGACGAGCCACGCGGCGGCATGACGGCACACCTCCACCGTCGTCCAATGAAACGCGGAAAATTCCCGCAACGGCTTGGGAAGTATCTGGTCGAACTCACGATCATCGGGAAGACGGGGGAATTCACAGTCAAACCAGACCGGATCGGGACTGGGACGACGAGAGGTTTGCGCTGGCATGTCGCATGGAGTCGCATGGATCGTGCCAGCTCCGCATCCAGACCGCCAACCCACTGAAATTCAAAGGAATAGAATTTCCTAGCCACCGCATTGAGGTGCTGATTATTCCCAATTGGGCAATATCTGCACTTGGGGAAAACTCAACGTGCAACGGAATATCAAACCCGGAACGGAATGAAAACGATGCGGCTACCAAGAGCCACGGCACGCTTGTCGCGCCGCCAACGGAACAGGAAAGCAAATCCCAAAGGCCGCGTCCCTGATGCCGGAAAGCGGATCACGCCCCCAGTGACATCCTCGAGACCACGGGGCCGTGTTTCGAAGGCCAAATGCTCTTCACACGTCCTCAAGCAGAAACCCCTTGCGCGTGTGCTTGCAGCGGAAGGGCTTTCCCGACTCGTTCGGCTTCCAGCCGTTCGCATTTCCAAAATCAATCGCCTCCGTCACCATGTCGTAACTCACGATCCGCGGCAGTTCCGCCGTCAGGATTTGACCGTTCACCGGCGCGCTCGCCTCGATCACCAACTCATTGACGCCCCGCCGGTTCTGCATGATCCAGCGGTATTGCACGTCGCGATGATTGATGACTTTGTAACCTTTTTGTGGAGGAGGCATGTGAGTGGAATTGAGTGAAGTGAACGTCGGGACCAGAAAACTGCACCAGTCCGCCCCCATTGAGAACGCTTAACTCGAAATTTCACCATCCTTGCATCCCGGCCCGCCATCTGCTCACCTCAATCCAATGGGAAAACTCACCACTCACGTGCTCGACACCGCCAACGGTATCCCCGCCGCAAACGTCCGCATCCGCCTTTTCCGCACTGGCCAACTCATCATCGAAAACCGCACCAACGCCGACGGCCGCTGCGATTCACCCTTACTCGCCGCCGCGGCTCCGGGGGACTACCAGCTCGTGTTCTCCATCGGCGATTACTTCCGCGCCCAAGGAACCGCCTCCCCATTCCTCAACGAAATTCCCATCCAC
>JBEDKU010000517.1:0-3585 GCA_041172045.1 Verrucomicrobiota bacterium
GGACCGAGGCGATGGTGTAAAGGATGTTGACGCCGATGGCCGCGTAACTGGATAGCAGTCCGGTGACAAAGCGCTTGGAGCGGGACATGGGGGAGGTTGGGACCGGCGGCTCGCCGGACCCACTTTTCCGCCGTTTGGCGGTGCGGACGGGTGGCGAATAGGAAGAGAAAGAACAGCCCCTGGCGGAAGAAGGTGAAGTGGTCGGATCGAGCCGAGTCCGCACTACCTTTTAGGCAGTCACCCCGCGCGGTTAGCCGAGAATCCTTCGGCGACCTGCGAGGTGTTCTGCCGTGACGACAGCATATACGGCATCCGTGAACGGCTCACGTAGGCGGGCAGCGGCAAGTTGTTCTCCAGCAGCCGGATCATTCCGCATGAAATGAGAAACAATGCCCCGCTGGTCTTGAAGTCTCCGAAAATGAATACAAACATAATAGGAGCGCAGATTACGGGGATTCCGATATAAAGCGCCAAAGGAAACCATTCGGTGCCTCGGCAGCGCATGATTTGGCGGTGGGTGTGGACAGCGAGGCGGATTTGGGCGAGCAGGAAAAACAGGAGGCCGATGCCGCCGATCACCCGGATGGTGGAGACCGGGCCGCTGTGGTAGTCTCCATTCACCAAGATGGTCTCTCGGTGAGCATCCATGCCGGAGAGACCGGAGCGAACACCTTTTCGTGCGTTCATCTGGCCTGCGAGTTCCGCCGCGCTGAAGCCGAGGCCATCGCCCATCCATTTGTTCCGGATCCAGCGTTCACTGGTCAGCGCTTCCTTCCAGATTTCCATTCGCCAATCGCTGGATTCTTTGGATTGTTCACGTTGTTTCTCCTCCCAGTTGCCGGGCAGGAAGGAGAGTGAACGCTGGATGTTAGGTGGCAGGGGGGCCAACGAGTTGACGAGAGTGATGATCGTGAGGGCTCCTACGGCCATCAAACCCGAGACCATAAGTGAAGCCAGTCCACCGCGGTATGCGATGGCCAGGGTATAGATCAAGATGACGGAGAAAACGGTATTCCGAAAGCCACTCATGGCTGCCGCGGCCAGGGAGAGAATGAGCAGGGCGCACCAAAGAGGCCGCACGAAGGCCTTCAGCGGAGAAATGAACGAGGAAACCCACAGCGCGGCGTTCTTGGAAAACGATGCGAGCCAGTTGATCCGGGTCGCCGCTCTCTCGTCCACAGCGACTCCGATGTTCTCATAATTCGGTTCGTCGGTGCGTGCGAACGAATTTCCGGTGTAGTAGCCGACCGTAGGGACAAAAGTGCCGAGAATGGAGACCGCCACATTGAGAATACCAGCGGCAATGCTCATGCGGAGCATCATCTTGAGGTCGTTGATTGGAACCTTGAGCCCGGTAAGCAATAATGCCGTGGCGAGTGCTACGGCGAACAGGGCGTAGGGTCTCCCGCCCACCGTGTCTCCTCCGAAGACGTTCACTCCGATCGGATTTCGCAAATACACCTGAACGACGAACAGGGTCATCACCAAAATCCAGAATTCGAGCTCGGTCCACGCCAGTCTGAAAGGCAGTTTCCGCATCAGGAACAGAAGCAGGGAGAAGGCGAGGACGAGAATCTGACCGAGCAGGGCGCTGCTCGGGAGTCCGGGGAGGCGGAAGGTGATGTCCAAGGCGATGGTAAACGGGATCAGCAGCCAGATCCTGCGCCCCAGGGCGAGGCAGGTGATCAACACCACCGCCATGATCACTTGCAGAATTGTCTCCACCTGATTGGTGGCGATGCTTAGACCTAACCAGACGGCGAGAATCGTGCCGAGGGTCAGGATGATAATGCCTTGAATGTTGCGGGCGTTGAGCATGGCAGGGTAGATGCTGAGAGGAAGAGTCGAAGGTCTTGTAGCGTCGCTCTGTGAGCGTCGATGCGGATGGGAAAAAAAAGATCAGCCTCCGGCGGAAGAAGGCGAAGTGGGCGGGGCTTTCCGGTAGAGCAGCCAGTCCTCGGGTCCGGTGGAGACGCGGGAGACGATGGTTTTCTGGTAAACCTTGGTGAAGCCGCTGGCGGGTTCCCATTGCTCAAGGGGCATGCCGAGGCGGCGCTCGAAGCCGTCGCGGGTGGCGAGGATCCATTGGACGGAATCAAGGGTGCGCAGCGATAGGTTGGTGACGTGGCGAGTGCCGAATGGCTTGAAGAGGGCGTAGGCGGAGTTGTCGCCGCCACCGGCAAAGCCGACGAGCTCGCCCGCTGGGATTTTTTCCCGGAAGGGTGCGAGCAACTCGCCGCGCATGGAATAGGCTTGATAGACCTGGGCCATGCGGGCGCGGACGGACTCCGGCAATCCCGGCAGATGAGTGAGAAGCGATGCCGGCAGCAGGGGACGGTTGGGATTGAGAAACAACGCCGGGATCAGGAAGACGGCAGGAATGACCGACAGCAGGGCATGGCGAGTGCGAACGGGCAGTGCACGGCGGGATCTCCAGCAGATCACCGCCAGCAACAGCAGGGGGGTGAAGGGAACCATCAGCCGCGGGGTTCCGCCGACGCCGGACTTGGCCATGAAGGCCAGCAGGCCGACGAACGTGGCGAGCGAGAAGACGAGTCCGATGGCAGTGCCGGAGGGCGGGCGTGTACCGCGCCGTGTTGGTCGTTTGGCGGCCCAGGTGAGTGCTGCGAGGGTGATTCCCAGCCCGATGCCCGCGCCTTCCTCGGTGGGCATGTCTTGGAGAAGGGATGGATTGAAACAGCTGTAATTGGCTTTGATCCATGTATTCCAGGATTTTCCCGAGAGCCAGTGATCAAAACGGGCGTTGATGCCGCCGCTGCCGGGAGCGAGTGGCAGGGCAAACAGGCTGAACGAAAAATCCATCGAGTTTCCCGCCAATGCGGCGATTGGATTTTTGGGTTCGAATCCATAGCGGTCCCCGGGATTTCCATTCCAGCGGCCGGTGTGCATCGAACAGGCAATCGCGACGGGCAGGAAGCTGACGAGAATGGCAAGGGGCAACAGGGCGGTGCCGAGGGTCAGTGTTTTTCGCCAACCGATGGATTGGTAAGCCACCCACAACCAGAAAATCCCCAATGGCAGACCGAGCGGCAGGGTGGTGGCCTTGATGCCGGTCATGGCGGCGGCGGCCAACGCGGAAAGGAACAGGCACAAGCATGGGCGCCCGCGCAGGGCTTGGGCAGCGAAGGCGAGTGAGGCAAGGGCGAGGGCGGCGGCGGCCATGTCATTGCCGATGCTGCCCGCCTGCATGGTGATCCCATAGGCCATCGGCCAGACCCACATCCACCAACGGGCCGCGCGCAGGCGGATGCCAAGACCGCGGGCCGCGACGAAGAAGAGTCCGGGGAGCAGCAGGAACGGCAGGAAATTCAGCAGGAAAAGCCCGCGGTCGCTGCGGGTGAAGAGGATGAAAGGCGCACTCAGCCACTCGAAGCCGGCTCCGGTGATGTTGAGACGGAAGTCGAGGCCGTCGATCCAATGCCAGCGGTTTTCCTGAAGCCAGTAGAGCAGCTTGGGCAGGCGATAGGTGAGGCCGTCGTAGTTGGAGGGTGGATTGATGAGGGCGCCGGTAAGGATCAGCAGCGTCACCCCGCACCACGCCATGAGGGAGGGAGATGCCTTGAT
>JBEDKU010000518.1:0-5911 GCA_041172045.1 Verrucomicrobiota bacterium
CCGTCGCGGCTTCCGGGATGAATCCGAGCCTCACCAGGCCGGCTTCGGCGAGCAGGATGGCGTCGTAATTTTCGCCCTCGGCCAACTTGCGCAAGCGTGTCGGCACGTTGCCGCGCAGGTCGGTCACGGCGACGTCCGGACGCATCCATTCCATTTGTTTCGCGCGCCGCACGCTGCTGGTGCCGACGGTTGCTTCCACCGGCAGTGCTGCCAAACCGCCGGGCTGGCGCATGACGAGCACATCGCGCACCGGAGCCCGCTCCAGCACCGCCGCCAGCACGTAGCGGTCTTGCAGCACCGTCGGCAAGTCCTTGAGGCTGTGCACCGCGATGTCGATTTCCCCGGCGTCCAGCGCCTCCTCGATTTCCTTGATGAAGACGCCCTTGTCGAAAGTTCCCTCCGATTTCGCCACTTCGCTCAGCGAGACATCCGTGCGCCGGTCACCGGTGGTTTTGATCACTTTGCGGATGATTTCCCGCTCGGGGAACGCAGCCGCCAGAGCCGCCTCGGTGGCGGTGGCCTGCACAAGCGCCAGTTCGCTGCCGCGCGTGCCGACGATGATGGGGTTCGGGGATTCGACGGTCATTGGAGAGTGCTGGAGATCCGTGGAAACGGTTTCCTTTCCATGGCCACCGATGACTTCCGGCGCAAGTCCAAGATTGCGAATCCACCGATTAATTCCCCCTCGCGTGGCGAAACGGATAGCTGCACACGATCCCTTCGATGATCGCGCTGAAACGGTAGCCGTCCTTGGCCGCGGCGCTCTGGATTTCCCGTACGGCGGGCAGGTCGTAGATTTCCAGTTTCCGCCCGAGCGCGTAGCTGAGCAGGTGCTCAATGAAGCCGCGCACGAACTCCTCCGGCTTCTCCATGAGCGCGGCTTTGAAACCGGCGGGGCCGTCGAAAGGATGACCGTTCCACTCGGAGCGGGCGTCAACCGGCTGCTGGCCGTCGTTCGTGCGGTAAGCGCCGATGGGATCGAACGCCTCCAAGGCAAAGCCCGGCGGATCGAGCCGGATGTGGCAGGAATAACAGGCGGGCTGGTCGCGATGCTGCTCGAATTTCTGCCGCACGCTTTGGGTCTGCGCGGACTCCTTCTCCGCGTCCTTAAGCACGAAGGCGATTTTCGGCTCCTGCGGCGGGCGATTGAAAACCGTTTCCAACAACCATGCCCCGCGTTTGACCGGACTGGTGCGAAACGGGAGCGACGTCACCGTGAGCGGCCCGGCCATGGTGGGGAAACCACCGCGCGTGCGGTCGGATAGAGGAACACGCACCCACGCGCTGTTAGCGCGGAGGTCCTTGAGTTCATCCGCGCTGCCCGGCGGGAGTTGGGCAAGCGGAGCGGCGGATTCGAGGCCATAGAGTTTCGCGAGCTGGCGGTTCAGCCAGGTGTAGTCGGTGCTCACGAAATCGAGCACGCTGCGGTTTTCGACGAGCACGGTGTTGAAGAGCAACAACGCCTCCACCAGCATCGGACCGTGCAAGGTGCGTTTGCCCTGCTGGCCGTAATAAAACGCGGGGAATAGCTGCGGATCCGGCTTGGCCGTGTAGAGTTGATTGAGCCGCAGCCATTGCACGGCGAAGGATTCCGCCAGCTCGCGTGCCCGCGGATCGCGCAGCAGGCGGCGGGTTTGCGCGGCGAGCTCGGCAGGATCGTGGAGGCTCACAGTCCGCAGCGTCTCATCGGGCGGAGCAGACCAGAGGAAATAGGCGAGACGGTTCGCGAGTTCGTTGTCGCTCAAGGCCCGGACGGTTTCACGCCCGCCCTCCGGCTCGGCCAGGTAGAGGAATTCCGGCGACGCCAGTGCGGCGGCGATCGCCTCGCGCATCGCGGCGGGAAACGAGGCGCCGGACTGAATTGCCTCATCGAAGAGCCCGACGTAACGCGTGACTGTCGTTTCATCCACCGGATGCCGGAAAGCCAGCGTGAGGAAGTCGCCGAGCCGTTTGCTCGCGATCTCGTGTTTCCGCTCCACAGATAGATTCAACGTCGCCTTCTGCACCGGCGCGTCGAGCGGAGTCGCGGTGATGAAACCGAGATCGTCCAGCAGCACGTAGTTGCCGCTGAATTTCGAGCCATCGACCTGCAACTCCGTGATATGCTCACCCTCCGGTGCGCGGAACGCGAAGAACGTGTTCGCCCTGCCCGCGCCCTCTGACAGATCGGCGGAAAGCGTGTGCGTGCCGCCGCCGCGGAACGTCACCGTCATTGCCACCGGCCCTTTTTCCTTTTCGCGGCTGAGCGCGCAGAGCGCGAGATCCTGCACGCCCTCACCCGGTAAACCACCGTCAACACCGAGAGTGAAATGAAGGGTCTTCGCGCCCTTGGCGTGATTGGTGAAAAGCGATTCGCCGGACGTTTCTTCGACCGTCGAAAATCCAGCGACCCACAAGTCGTCGTGCGGCGTGAGGCGCAGGGTTTTGTCACCATCGATGCCAAAACGCACGCGCACCGGCGTCCCGCCTTTGACCACTTGATCGCGGGCGGTCGCATCCCACACGCCGCCGGTGCCTTCCTGCACGGCGGCGTCCACGTTGAAGCGAAATTGATAGGTAACAGTTACCGCGCCGCCGGTCGTAGCTTCGCCCGGTCGATCCAGATTCGGGGCGAACTCGCGGACCACCTTGAATCCGCCCGACTCCATCACCTCGGGGGCGACGGCCACGGCTTTGGGTGCCACCGCGGGATCGGCGATCAAAGCGCGGAAGACCGCGCTCTGCTGCGGCAGTTTCGGGCTCCCGACGATGGCGCGGGCGAGCGCGACGTGTTTTTCCAACAGCAGCGGCGACAGGTTCATCGCCTCGCCGCGATTGTGAAATCCGTGCTCCGCGCGGTTCCCGCCGGGCAGTCCGGCATCGGGCAGCAGCACCGCGTATTTCATCCCATACTCGCGCACCGGCACGTCCACGCGTTCGGGCATCCGGCCCGCCGCCGGTTGGAAATAATCGCTCACCACCGGCAAGCGCTCGGGGAAGACGAAGATGTCGAGCCTCAGTCCGAAGAGGTCGCGCACCGTGTTGTTATATTCCAGACGGGTGAGCCGCCGCAGCATCGCATGTCCAGGATCGCGGGCGCCGAGCTTGAGATCCGGCCTGGCGGCGAGGTCGGCGATCCAGGCGAGCAACTTCGCGCGCTCCGCCTCCGTCGGCTGCGAGTCGCGCTTGGGCGGCGGCATTTGGTGCGATTCCACCTTGTTGAAAACCTCGGCCCAGATCTCACGATCCGCCATCACCGCCGCGTCCGTGGCGAAGCGTTCCAGATTCACGCCGCCCTTGGGTTTCGCCTCGTCGCCGTGGCAGTCGAAGCAGTGGTTCTCTAGCAGCGGCAGCACGTCGCCCGTGAAATCCAGCGCGGCTTGCGCGGCCGCGGTGGCGCAGAGAAAAACCAGAAAGAGGCGGCTCACGCGCGGATGGGGTGGATGACGCCGGAGCTGTCGGCGAAGCGTTCCCGTTTCACTCCGGCCGACTGGGCAAGGGTGAGCCAGAGGTTCGCCAGCGGGACCTGGCCGGCGAAATGATGGTGCGCACCCGGCTTGAGAGCGCCGCCCGCGCGACCGGCGACGAGCACTTCGAGGTCGGAGTATTTGTGCGAATCTCCGTCGCTCAAGCCGCTGCCCATGACGATGCAGCATGAGTCGAGCAGCGTGCCCTCGCCCTCGGGGATGTCGCGCAGCCGCTGGACGACGTGGGCGAACAGCTCGACATGAAAGCGGTCGATTTTCGTCAGCGCGGCCTTGGCCTCGTCGCCCTTGGTGTGGGTGAGGACGTGGTGGTTCTGCGGCTTGTCAAAGACACCGTGAAACATCCGCGGCGAGTCCCACCGCTCCGGATCCACGATCAGCGACGCCACGCGGGTGAGATCGTTTTGAAATGCCAGCACGATGAGATCGCCCATCAGTCTCAAGTATTCTCCGCGTTCCTCCGGGATGCCCGCCGGTTCGGGAATCGGCGGTGCGAGCAGGCGTTTGGCCGCCTTTTCCGCCAGCTCGATGCGGTGCTCGGTGGCGCGCACGCTTTCAAGATACTCGCCGAGTTTTTCCCGGTCTTCGCGTCCGAGCTTGGCTTGGAGCGCCTTGGCATCGGCCATCACCACATCGAGCACGCTGCGCGTCGGCCGTCCGCCGGTGCCGAAGAGCCGTTGGAAAACCGCGCGGGGATTTTTCTCCACGTTCGCCGCGTAACCGGGAGCGGCCCACGAGATGCATTCGTAGTAGCGGGTCTCCTTGCTGTCGGCGAAGTCATTGCAACTCAGCTCGATCGACGGCAACGCGGTCTCGCCACCGATCTCGCGGGCGATGATCTGGTCGAGCGTGGTGTTCGTCGGGAAGCCGCCATCGAGCGTCTCGCTCGGCGGCGAACTGGTGAGCCAACATGCGCCGCACTGAGCGTGCACACCGGTGCCACCGACGAAAGTCCGGTCCAGTCCGGTGCAAAGCGTGATCTCCTTCCGTAGCGCCGCCAGCGGCTCCAGCGCGGGCGTCAGTTCCCAGTCCGCACCGACGATTTTCGGAGTAAAGGTCTGCTGGTTGTAGCCATTCGGCGTGTAGATAAAGGCGAAACGCTGGGGTGGATTCACCGCGACGGCGGCAGCCCGGGCTCGCGGAGCCATCGCCTCCAACCACGGCGACGCGAGCGTGGCACCGAGACCACGGAGAACTGTGCGACGGTGCATCATAAAGTTAGAGGAACGACCTGCGCTGCTGCCCGTGCCGGCTGGGCGCACGATGGCCTGATTGTTGGCGAGCGTAGCCGTGTGGATCGCATTTCCAAGCAATTTTGCAGACACCATCCGGCACGGCGACCGGCGCCAGAAACCACGGCACCACCAATTAGGCAACTTCTCGGATCAGTTGCGGGGAGTGTAGAGTATTTTCAGAGGCTCGGAAGTTACGAAGACCGGACTATCTTCCCGGATGACAATATTGACGGCTGATCTGCGAATTTCACATCCCGGGTGGACTCCTGCGGGTTCAATCGTGAGTTCGGGTGATTCCACTTCGTATTCACCGGGAGGCAAATACGGGTAGATCACGGAATTCGGGAACTTTCCGCGAGCGGCCTCGGGGAGCCGGCCAAATTCCTCTATCACGCTGCCGTCTTTCCGTTTTAGCCGGATAACCGATTGCAGTCTGTCGCGTAAATCAGGACCAGACCAAGCTAATGACCGGGCAAGCTGTGGTGGTAGGTTTTCCGGTGCATGAACCTCCGGCCACTCGATTGGGACAACCAGGTTTGAACCGGTTACCAGCACGGGAGCGGTGCTGTCCCGCCACCAAGAAACTGTAACCTTCTTGGCCGGCTCAAGCACCGCACCTGGATGGAAGATCCGCAACCAATACTCCCCCGGGCTCACATTGGATAGGACCAGCGCTTTCCGGCCCTTCACCAGCAGCCTCCTGCTTCCCCCTTGCGGGGGCTGCCCATCTACCACCATATCGAACTCCGCCTCGTAAACCTCCTCCTCAACGGTTCCGATTCGCGAGGGAAACTTCGGGCTAATGGTGAAATCCGCGCACTTGATGTTGATCTCATTCACGCCCGCAAAGTCAATGGGAAGCGGCACTTCCGCACGCAGCCAGAGACTGGCTGGATTGACAGGTTCCCCATCGAAGCCACTGGGTTGAATGATAACGTGTGCGATACGAGGTGCTCCGTCTTCCCGGAATTGATCGGGATCCGCCGAGTAAAGACCGGACCCACTCGAACTGAGGCCGGCCCCCTTGCCGGTCCCGTTTTCGGTCGTAAAACTCACGGACAGTCCGGGCCCATACCCCTCCTTGCTGCGAAACTTACCCGGCCACGGCATCCCATTGATTTGCACCTTGAACCGCGGCGAGGGTCTCATTTCCGGCTCAGAATGAGTTACTCCGGCCTCCGTGAGAATGCGAGACTACCTTTTGCGAACTTC
>JBEDKU010000519.1:0-7742 GCA_041172045.1 Verrucomicrobiota bacterium
CGTGCGGGCCGATGACTCGGTCGTCAAGACGTCCCCGGTGAAAGTGGTGGTCATCCCCGTTCGCGCGCAGATTGCAAAACCGGAACTCTTCATTCTCCGCCGAGGCCTGAAGGCGGCCATCGAGGAAAAGGTGGACACCATCGTGCTCGACATGGAAACCCCCGGCGGCGCGCTCGACGTCACCTTCGAGATGCTCAAGGCGCTCGAAAAATTCCCGGGCAAAACGATCACCTATGTCAACCGCGAGGCGATTTCCGCTGGCGCGCTCATCGCTGCAGGGACGGATGAAATCTATTTCGCTCCCGGCGGGATCATCGGCGCGGCGGCTCCCATCAATGCCACCGGCGCGGAAATCGATCCGACCATGCGCGAGAAGATCGTCAGCTACCTCAAGGCCAGGGTCCGGTCCATTTCCGAGGGCAAGGGCTACCGTGGAGAGGTGATTTCCGCGATGATCGATCTCGATTCGGAATTTAAAATCGGCGACCAAGTCATCAAGGAAAAGGGCGAGCTGCTCTCACTAACCGCCCAAGAGGCGGTGAAGACCTACGGTGATCCGCCGCAGCCGCTGCTAGGGTCCGGAATCTCGGAGAATCTCGGCGCATTGCTCGACAAAATCCACGGCGCGGGAAACTACACGGTCGAAAGTCTCGAAATCACCTGGTCCGAGAAGCTGGCGCAGTACCTCACCGTGATCACTCCGCTTCTGCTAGGAATCGGGCTCCTGCTCTTGTTCATCGAGTTCAAAACTCCCGGCTTCGGCATCTTCGGGTTTTCGGGAATCGCCGTTCTGGCCGTGGTTTTTTTCGGCCAGTTCGTGGCGGGTCTCTCCGGTCACGAGCCGATGTTGTTTTTCATGCTGGGAGTGGCTCTGCTTGTCATCGAGTTGTTTTTCCTCCCCGGCGGAATGGTGCTTGGTCTGACGGGCGGCGCACTAATGTTAGGTTCGCTGGTTTGGGCGATGACCGACCTCTGGCCGAGTGAACCGATTCCACTTTCAGGGGAGGTCTTCGTCCGGCCTCTGATCAACGTGATGGTCGGTGTGGTGCTGGCGGTTGTCTTCTTCTTCGCGCTTCTCAGGTATCTGCCGCAGGGCGGATTGTGGGGCGGGATGGTGCTCGATGCCGCCGTCGGCGGCGAACCGGTCCCCGCCCGCGCCCTGGTCGGTGGCGGAGCGGGTGAGCCTGCCGCCGCCGCACTGGTCGGTGAGAGCGGACTGGCGGCAACCGCACTTTTTCCAAGCGGGCAGGTGGACATCGGCGGCAGGCGCTACGAAGCGCGGCTTGTCATGGGCTTCGCGGAAGCGGGCACCCCGGTGAAGGTCACCGGTATCTCGGATTTCGGTCTAACCGTGGAGGTGCTGTCATGACGCTCATCGTGCTGTTGTTCGCGATTGGAATCCTTTTCATCGCCGTGGAGGTGATCATCCCTGGCGGCATTCTTGGTTCTATCGGCGCGCTGCTGATGTTCGGAGGATGTTTCATCGCCTTCCAGGAATTCGGCACGCTTGGCGGAATCCTCGCGCTGTCGTCGGCATTCGTAGTCGGCGGCCTCGCCTTGTTCCTCGAGTTCCGGGTGCTTCCGCGAACGAAGATCGGCAGGCGCGCGTTTCTCACCACGGAAATGACTGGCGTCAGCGCCGCTCTCGGCAGGGAAGCGTTGGATCTGGTCGGACAGACCGCCGAGGCGCTCACCATGCTTTCACCCAGCGGCTACGTCCGGGTCGACGGCCGCCGCTACGAGGCTTTCTGCCAATCCGGCCAGGTCCCGGCCGGAGTGATGCTCGACATCGTCGGCGCCGACAATTTCCGTCTCATCGTTTCTCAGCCCAAATCGAACTAACCAAACACCACCGCCATGATCCCCATCTCCACCATCATTCTTGTCATCGTCGCCATCCTGGGCTTGCTGTTGTTCGGCATCATTCTTTCGTTCTTCAGCGTCTGGCTCCGTGCCTGGTTGGCGGGAGCTTATGTGGGTTTCACCGAACTGGTCGCCATGCGCCTCCGCCAAGTGCCCTACGGCATGGTGGTGGACGCGCGGATCACTGCAAAGAAGGCCGGCATTGAAATTCCTATCAACGACATCGAGGCCCACTTCCTCGCCGGTGGAAATGTCATCCCGTCCATCCAGGCGCTCATCGCCGCGCAGAAAGCCGGCATCGCCCTCGATTGGAACCGCACCTGCGCCATCGACCTTGCCACCAAGGGTTCTGGGAAAAGCGTCGTCGAAGCGGTGCGCACCTCGGTCGATCCCAAGGTGATCGATTGCCCGAACCCCGCGTCCGGCCGCACGACCATCGATGGCGTCGCCAAGGACGGCATCCAGGTGAAAGTCCGCGCCCGCGTCACCGTCCGCACCAACCTCGACCGCTTCGTCGGCGGCGCGAAGGAGGAAACCATCATCGCCCGTGTCGGCGAAGGCATCGTCACCACCATCGGATCCGCGGAAAGTTACAAGACCGTGCTCGAGTCGCCGGATTCGATTTCCAAAGTCGTGCTGCACCGTGGTCTCGACGTTGGCACCGCTTTCGAAATCCTCTCCATCGACATCGCGGACGTGGATGTCGGTGAGAACGTCGGTGCGCAGCTTCAGGAAGCGCAGGCCGAGGCGAACAAGAACATGGCCCAGGCCCAGGCCGAAATCCGCCGCGCCGCCGCCGTCGCCCTCGAACAGGAAATGGTCGCCCGCGTCGCGGAAATGAAGGCCAAGGTCGTCGAGGCGGAAGCCCAGGTGCCGCTCGCTCTGGCCGAAGCGTTCCGCAGCGGCCGTCTCGGCGTGATGGATTATTACAAGATGGAAAACGTCAAGGCCGATACCCAGATGCGCTCCAGCATCGCGAAGCCGGAAGGCACGTGATCTCCTTTTCCTCTCAACTCTCAACATCCCATGAACTGGATTTTCGACCATTTTCAAATCGTCATCCTCATCGCGCTGGGCATTGGCTCAGTCGTGAAAAGCATGTTGGAGTCGAAGGCGAAGCAAAATCAGGAGCGCGAGGAGGAATATGATCCGGGCGAAGTTTTCGCACCGGACGAGGAATATCAGCCACCGGTGATGCCCCCCACCCCACCTCCGCTCACCCGGCAGGTCGTTCCCCACTCACAGCGGCTAGGCGGCTATGACGAGGCGGTCGCCGCCGAGACGGCCAGGGAACTCAAACATCAACGTGACCTTGCCGAACATCTGCGCCAAATCCGCGAAACCAGGGCGACCACCACCGGTGGCGCGGCTGCGACCCGCGCCCGGGTCTCTGCCAAGGGTGCGAAAAAATCCATGGCCAAGATCCCACTCAGCATCCGCGGCCGCTTGCGTGATCCGCAAGAAGTCCGCCGTGCCTTCGTCATGCGCGAAATCCTCGATCCCCCCGTCGGCCTGCGCTGAGTCAACGGCATTTCAATCCTGACCCCCGTGTGGTTCGTTTTGATTCCCGGTTGTTATTTACCGTGCCTTTACAGACGCCGCCGCCGGATGCGGTTAAACAGGAGACGTTATGAAAACCAAACGTTCCTTCATTCTCGGACTTTTCACAGTCATCCCGCTCGTCGCTGCCGAAATCAAAAACCCGGCGATTGAATATACCGGATTCCGGATGCTCACCCAGGAGCTTGAGCCGGTCCGGGCGAAGAACCGTGTGAGCGAGGAGGATTTCCTCAAGATGGCGGGTGAACCCGGCACCGTGATCCTCGACGCCCGCAGCCAGGACAAGTTTGACGCGATTCACGCCAAAGGGGCGCTGCATCTCGCGCTCACCGACTTTACCGAGGAAGCGCTGCAAAAACTCATTCCGGACAAGACCACGCGCATCCTCATCTACTGCAACAACAACTTCAAAAACGAACCTGTGAACTTCGCTTCGAAAAGCTTTGTAGTCGCGCTCAACATCCAGACCTTCATCAACCTCCATGCCTACGGTTACAAAAACGTTTACGAACTCGGTCCCCTGCTCGATGTGAAAACCACCCGCATCCCGTTTGAAGGAACCGCGGTGTTGCCACCCCGGTGAGAACTTTCTTATCTTCGCAAAAAGCGTGTCAGAGATCACCATCCTCGTCATCGAAGACGACCCCGCCGTCCGCCGCGGGGTCGTCGATGTGCTGGAGTATGCAGGTTACAAGACCTTGGAAGCTCCGGACGGCCACAGCGGCATGGACCTCGCGCTGAAGGCGAATTTCCGGCTGCTTCTGCTGGATCTGGTGATGCCCGGCCCCTCGGGATTTGAAATCCTCGAAGCGCTCAAACGCAAACGCCCCGGCCAGGCCGTCATCATTCTATCCGCCCGCGGCGAGGAGAACGACCGCGTCCGCGGCCTCGTCAACGGCGCGGACGACTACGTGGTGAAACCCTTCAGCATGAAGGAGCTGCTTGCCCGCGTGGATGCCGTGCTGCGCCGCACCTGCGAGCGGACCGCGCCCGCCGACAGCCGCGTAATTCCCGGTGGCACGGTGGATTTCAAGGAACGCGTGCTGGATTTCAATGACGGCCGCCATGAGGAACTATCCGAACGCGAGGGCGACCTGCTTCGCTATCTGTTGGATTCCCAGGGCCGGATCGTCAGCCGCGAGGAAATCCTCCGCAATCTCTGGGGCCTCGATCCCGACCGCACCGAGACCCGGACCATCGACATGCACATCATGCATCTCCGGACAAAGCTCGGTGACAGTGAACAATCCACGCTCACCACCGTACGCGGCAAGGGCTACCGCTGGATCGCATGAAAATTTCGCGCACTCTGCTGGTCTGGGCTGCTCTCGTTTTCTGCGCGGTCACGATTCTCGCAGCCATGACCTGGCAGACGCAGCGGGCGCTCGCCTCCGAGCGCGATCGCGTGGCCGCCGTAGCGCGGGCCGATCTTCAGGAGAAAATGCGCCTCGCCCTGTGGCGGATGGACACGCTCGGCACCACGCTCATTGTCGAGGAAACCAATAGCAGATCGCTCGCCCAGGTCCGCGCCCGATTCAATTGGACGGAAAGCAACCGGCAGGAACTATCAGAAGAACTGCAGGCACTGCTCGATCCAGCCGAATTCAGGAAATTCTTCAGTTCCCTCGACCATGGTTCCGATCATTGGAAAGCTCCGCCCGCGCAAGCGGTGATGATGAACCCGCAGCGCGATAGTGAAGTCGCCCAGAAATCCGCGAGCAATGTGGAGCTGCAAAAACGCAGCCAGGCTTTCGACAACGTTTATCAGCAGAACGCTCTCAAATCGAATAATCTCGGCGAACTCACCCTCGCGCTTCCAAACGACACGCCGCCGCGTCCTGTTTGGATCCGCGACCAGCTTTTTCTCCTCAAGCCCGTGTCCAATCCGATCCGGGCGATCTCGGGCGCGTGGGTCGATTTCCCCGCGCTTCGCGGCCGCCTGCTCGCTGAAGCCAGCGACCTTTTACCCGCCGCCAACCTCCTCCCCGCCGAGGCTCCGACCGACGATGGGCTTGTGCTTGCGTCGTTTCCGCTCCGTCTCGAACCCGGTGCGCTGCCTGCGCGGGACGATGGGTTTTCCGCACCTGTCACCCTGTCGCTGGTCGCGGGCTGGATCGCCGCGGTCATCGCGATCGCGGCGGCGGCCTTGCTCGTCCATGGCGTGATGCGGCTCAGCGAGCGGCGAGCGTCGTTTGTCTCGGCCGTCACCCACGAACTCCGCACGCCGCTCACGACCTTCCGGCTTTACTCGGACATGCTGGAAAGCGATGCGGTGAAGCCGGAAAAGCGTGGTGAGTATTTGCGCGTGCTTTCGCGGGAAGCGGACCGGCTTTCCCATCTGGTGGAAAACGTGCTTTCGTTTTCCAGAATCGAACGCGGGAGTGCCCGGTCGGTGGTTCGTGAAACGACGGTATCCGAGCTGTTGGAGCCGATGCGGGAGCGCTTGGAGGCACGCCTTTCCACCGCCGGGATGACTCTCGAGATGGACAGTTCTTGTAAGCTTCGAGTCCGCGTGGACTCCGCTGCGGTGGAGCATATTCTTTTCAACCTCATCGATAACGCCGCGAAATATGCTTCATCGGGAAAACCTCCCCTCGTCGTGATCAAGGTCCGGGCGGCGGGTGAAAACCTGGAAATCCTCGTGTCCGACCACGGCCCCGGGATTCCCGCTTCCGAGCGCCGCCGCATTTTCCGCGCTTTCCATAAGTCCGCCCGCGAGGCCGCGGAAAGCCGGCCGGGCGTGGGCTTGGGCCTCGCGCTTTCCCGTCGTTTGGCCAAGTCTCTCGGGGGTGGTCTGGAGTGTGTGAATTTCAAGCAGGGCGCGTGTTTTGTCCTGCGCTTGCCCGTATTCAAGTAGGGGGCATGGACGTTCCTTCCTGCCTTTTCTTTTTTCAGGAAGCGGAGTTTCGGATCGGGAATTTTTCGCTATGGTGTTTCCCATGATCGTTGCATCCAAACACTCCGCTGGCGGCCGGACGATTGAGAACGGGAACGAGGTCATCCGCTTCGCCATCGGTCAATGTTCGCTCGGCGCTATCCTCGTTGCGTCTTCGGAAAAAGGCGTCTGCTGCATCACTCTTGGCGACGATCCGGATTTCCTGTTGGCGGATTTGCAGAACCGTTTCCGGCAGGCGGAGTTCATCGGCGGAGATGCGGATTTCGAAAAAATCGTAGCCAAGGTCGTTGGATTTGTCGAAGCGCCCAAGCTCGGCCTCGACCTCCCGTTCGATATCCGCGGGACCACATTCCAACAGCGCGTCTGGCAGGCGCTGCGGGAGATTCCGCTCGGATCGACCGCAAGCTACGCGGATGTGGCGGAAAAAATTGGCAGCCCCAAGGCCGTTCGCGCGGTGGCTGGAGCGTGTGCTGCGAATTCCATCGCTGTTGCCATTCCGTGTCACCGCGTCGTCCGGACTGACGGAAATCTCTCCGGATACCGTTGGGGCGTGGAACGAAAGCGCGCCTTGCTCGACCGCGAAGCCTCGCTATGAAATCCCATGGACCTCTTCGGCAACGATCCCACCGCCAACCTGCTGCCCTGCGACGGCACGGTCAATTATTTCGGCTCCGTGCTCACTTCCGCCGAGACTTGGCGTTTTTACGAGACGCTGCTCCGTGAAATTCCGTGGAAGAACGACGAGGCCGTGATTTTCGGCAAGCGCATCGTCACCGCCAGGAAAGTCGCTTGGTATGGCGATTCCGATTTCTCCTACACCTACTCCGGAACGAGCAAGCGGGCGCTTGTCTGGACCGCCGAGCTCGCCGACCTTAAAGCCATCGTCGAGAAACTCACCGCCACACGCTTCAACTCCTGCCTGCTCAATCTCTATCATGACGGCAACGAGGGCATGGCCTGGCACAGCGACGATGAGAAATCGCTTGGTAGAAATTCCACCATCGCCTCCGTCAGCCTCGGAGCGGAACGGGAATTCCGCCTCAAGCACAAGCGCTTGGATGAAAAGGCGTCCATTCTGTTGGAAAGCGGCAGCCTGCTCGTCATGAAGGGCGCAACGCAGACGCACTGGCTTCACAGCATTCCGAAATCCAAGAAGATCAAGACCCCGAGGATCAACCTGACTTTCCGGACGATGGTCGTTTAGTCAGCTCCAGCCTTTGCTCCAGGCCTCGAACTCCGAAGGCCGCAGCCGATAGCGGGCGATGTTTCCGCCATGAAGGCAACCCAACTCGGTTTCCACCACAGGTCACCTACATTTGGCGGAGGCCGATGACGGCTTCGAGATAAGCGGGATCGAGGGCGGCGTAGATCCGCTTTCCGCGAATCGGCTCCTTGGGTTTGGAGGTTTCGGTTTTAAGCAGGT
>JBEDKU010000520.1:0-7093 GCA_041172045.1 Verrucomicrobiota bacterium
AAGGAGAGGCGATCTCCGAATCGCCTCGGACCATGGAAAGCCAATGAAGGGCGGCCTGCCTCGTCACATTGACACTGCATGGGCTGGGCGGATCGGAGTCCGCCACTCCTTGAGGTCTCCGCGGGGTTCTGGCGGAATCAAGGCCGCGCACCCGGTAGTTCCCAACAAAAAAAGGGCGGAGCTTGCGCCCCGCCCTTTGATAGATCAGTTCAGTTTACTTGCCCCAGCGCTCGTGCAGCGTCTTCGCCATGTCGCTCGGGGTTTCCGAGACGGCGATGCCACACTCGGCGAGAATGCGCTTCTTGGCTTGCGCGGTATCTTCCTCGCCACCGACGATGGCGCCGGCGTGTCCCATGCGGCGGCCCGGAGGCGCGGTCGCACCGGCGATGAATCCGGCGATGGGCTTCTTGCAGTTCTGCTGGGCCCAGCGGGCGGCGTCCACCTCGGCGTTGCCGCCGATTTCGCCGATCATGATGATGGCTTCGGTTTCAGGATCGTTGTTGAACATTTCCAACACCTCGCGGTGGTTGGTGCCGTTGATCGGATCGCCGCCGATGCCGACGCAGGTGCTCTGGCCGTAGCCGAGCTGCGTGAGCTGCCAGACGGCTTCGTAGGTGAGCGTGCCGGAGCGCGAGACCACGCCGACGTTGCCGCGCTTGTGGATGTAGCCGGGAGAGATGCCGATCCGGCAGCCGCCGTGGCTCTTCTCGCCGCGGCCGGGAGTGACAAGGCCGGGGCAGTTAGGACCGACCAGGCGGGACTTCGAACCGACGAGCATCGCCTTGACGCGCATCATGTCCATGACGGGAATGCCTTCGGTGATACAGACGATCAGCTCGATGCCGGCATCCGCCGCTTCGAGAATCGCATCCGCCGCGAAGGCGGGCGGCACGAAGATCGCCGAGGCGGTGGCTCCCGTTTCGTTCACCGCATGGCTGACGGTATCAAAGATGGGGACGACGTTTTCAAACTTCTGTCCGCCTTTGCCCGGCGTCACGCCTGCGACGACCTGGGTGCCGTAGGCGAGTGATAGAGAAGCGTGGCGCGCGCCGAAACTTCCGGTGATACCTTGGATCAGGACCTTGGTGTTTTCGTCAATGAGGATGGACATGGGAAAAAATGGTTGGAGGTCGGAAACAGGTCACTGCACGGCGGCGACGATTTTCTTGGCGGCGTCCGACATGTCGTCGGCGGAGACGATGTTGAGTCCCGACGCGGCGAGAGTGGCTTTGCCAAGCTCGACGTTGTTGCCCTCAAGGCGGACGACGAGCGGGATCGGCAGGCCGGTCTCCTTGGCGGCGGCGATCACGCCTTCGGCGATGATGTTGCAGTCCATGATGCCACCGAAGATGTTGATCAGGATGCCCTTCACGTTCGGATCACCGAGGATGATCTTGAAGGCGGCGGTCACCTGTTCCTTGGAAGCGCCGCCCCCCACGTCGAGGAAGTTCGCCGGATCCCCACCGAAGTGCTTGATGATGTCCATGGTGGCCATCGCAAGGCCGGCTCCGTTGACAAGGCAGGCGATGTTTCCATCGAGCCCGATGTAGTTCAAATCATACTCGGCGGCGGCGACCTCGCGGGGATCTTCCTCCTCCTTGTCGCGCATGGCGGAAATTTCCGGATGGCGATAGAGCGCGTTGTCGTCGAAGTTGAATTTCGCGTCCAAGGCGTAAACGTGGTCGTCGGTGGTGACCACGACCGGGTTGATTTCGACCATCGAGCAGTCGCACTCGATGAAGAGCTTGTAGAGCGAGTGAAGCAGGCGGCCGAACTGGCGGGCGTTTTCTCCCATCTCCAGATTGTGACAGATTTTCCGCACTTGATAGGCTTGCAGGCCCGCCAACGGATTGACGTATTCGCGGAGAATTTTTTCCGGGGTTTTGTCAGCGACTTCCTCGATGTCCATGCCCCCCTCGGTGGAGACGACGATCACCGGCTGGCATGACTCGCGATCCATCAGAATGGCCAGATAAAGTTCGCGACGGATGGTGACCGACTCGGCGATCATCACCTTGCGGACCAATCGGCCCTCGTCGCCCGTCTGCTTGGTGACAAGCACCTCGCCGAGCATTTGCCCCGCCACGTCGCGAGCGGCCTCGGTAGATTCGACCAAATGCACGCCGCCCTTGAAGCCGTTTTTGAAAACCCCTTTGCCACGACCGCCGGCATGGACCTGCGCCTTCACCACCAGGTGCTTGACTCCCAGCCATTTGGCCGCGTCAAGCGCTTCCTTGGGAGTGGAGGCCACTTTCCCCTTGGGGCTGGGAACTTGGAAGCGATCAAAGAGCTCTTTGGCTTGGTATTCGTGAATATTCATGGTGGAGGCTGGAAATCGTGCGCTTACGCGTGAAGTGCGCGGGACGGTATTCCCCCACCCCGCGCGGGGTCAAGGCATCGTCTTGGAAAATTCCGCTTTCCCCAGAGGCTCAGCGACCGGCCGCAGCGATAAAGCCCGCCAGCTTGCGGTTGAAGCCATCCGCCGCGGCGAGTTCGTCCAGTCCGAGGTGCATCCGGTAGCGCCAGTAATATGGCATGATCGCCGGCACGTTGATCCGCTCCGCCTCCGGCTCCGGGTGGCGGATTGACTCGTCCATCGCCAGCAGGTCCTGAAGCGGGAAAATCGCCCACATCGCCCGCGAGTGGAGGTGCTGCCGGATGATCCGGCCCGCGATCTCGCCCGAAAGCTCGGACGGCGGAAACGCCAAGCCAAACATCTGCCAGGCAAAGCGCGCCGTCGTGCCGGAATCCTCCTTCCACCACGCGCGCAGGCTGGACATGTCGTGGGTCGATGGGCTCACCACGCTCATGTAGGGGGCTTGCGCCGGATCGTAGAACTCGATCTCATGGGTCTTCGGCATCCGCTGGATTTCCAACGACAGGATGCCGAGCTCCTTCATCACCCCCGGCACGCAGGCGGGAACCATCCCGAGATCCTCGCCGCACAGCAGCATCGGGCTGGCCTTGCGCATCGCGGGCAGCTTTTCGTAGCCGCAGGCCTGCCAGAAGTCCTCCTGTCGCCGGTAGAAATAGTCGTTGTAAAGCTCCTCGACCCGCCAGCGGACGTCATCGGGGAGATCCTGATAGGAGCGCGTCGCCTGCATCGACATCCGCGGGTGGAACTGGGTGCCGTGGGAACCGGGCACCTCGAAGAACAACACCTCACTCGCGCAGTCCAGCAGACCGTCCCGGATGAAGTCGTCATGCGGAGACTCCGCCAGAAAATCGACGATCCGCCGCTGGGTGGCGACCTGTTCGCTCAACTGGAAATACCCATCCTCACAATCGTGGAAAAAACGACCCTTCACATACTCCACCGCATCGCCGAAGCGCTCGCACAGGAAATTCCAGCGGATGTACGGGCGGCAGAAGCGGTTGTAGTCGAAGTCGATCCCGCGCTGGCGGATTTCGTCGATGTGGATGGGCATCGCCGGATCGAAGTGGCCCATGATTCCCTCCACATGCTCGCACGGCACCTGCCAGATCCGGAAAAATCCGAGGATGTGGTCGATCCGATAGGCGTCGAAATAGTGACTGAGTTGGGCGAAGCGGGAGCGCCACCAGGCGTAGTCGTCCTGCCGCATCACCTCCCAGTTGTAGGTGGGAAAGCCCCAGTTCTGCCCCTTCACCGCGAAGGCGTCCGGCGGAGCGCCGGCCTGCGCGTCCATCTTGAACAAGTGCGGGGCGGACCACGCGTCCACCGACTGGCGGTCGATGCCGATCGGTAGATCCCCCTTGAGCGCGAGGTGGCGCGAATGCAGATAGCCGACCGCATCCGCGAGCTGGAGATCCAGCTCGTATTGCAGCCAGATGTGATAACTAACTTTCTGCCAGTCCGCGTGCCCCGGTGCGGCGAGTTGGTTCACCATTTCCTTGTCAAACGTGGCCCACTCCTCCCACCGGGAGAAATCCGCGGTGTCGTAGTGGTCGCGCTTCACGCAGAAGACGGCATAGGGAATGACCCACTCGCCGTTGGCCTCCAGAAACCGCTGAAAGCCCTCACCCGCCGTGATCGCGGCGTGGTGTTTTTCAAAAATCTGGCGGGTGAGCTTCGTCTTCGCCTGCATCACCGCCTCGTAGTCCACCTGCTCCAGCGGATTGAGCCGGTCCCGGGCGGCAGCCAGCTCCTGCTTGAAGGCCGCCGGCATGGCGTAGCTCATATCATCGATGCGCAGATAGAGGGGATGCAGCGCGAACACACTGATCGCCGAATACGGATAGGAATCCGTCCAATCGTGCGACGAAGTCGTGTCATTGATCGGTAAAATTTGAATCAGCTTGAGGCCCACGGAATGCGCCCAGTCGCCAAACGGCTTGAGGTCCGCGAACTCGCCGACGCCGAGGCTCTTGTCACCGCGCAGCGAGAAGACCGGCATCGCGACACCCGCCGCCCGATAGAGGTTGCCCTCGTCCCTGCGATAACATTCATCCTCCACCTTCGTCCACTGCCGCGGAGCCAGCGCCCGCGCGGCGATCCTGCGGTTCTCACCAAGCTCCATGCCCACCACGCATTTCAACTTGAGATCGAAGAGTCCGTATTTGTATTCGATTCCCCAGTCGGTAGGTAGATAGAGATTTCTCCGCCACACGTTAGGCGCGGTTTCCTGAAGCGGCACCGCGGAGTGCCAGCCCCAGTTGCCGATCTCGCTCACGCTGCCGATCAGACACGGCACCTGCCCGTCCGGCACCGCCGCCATCCGCAGCTGGAAGGAATGGTTGGCATGGGCCGGCGTGGCCAATTCCTGAAACCGCCCACGGGCGGGCAGCACGGCGAGAAAGGCGTTGGTCTCGAAGGCGTAATCCACGGTGCCCGCCGAGCACCACGAATCCAGCAACACCAGCGCGTCATGCGCGTCCAGGTCCACCTCGGCGTTTCTCGGCGCGTGCCACTCGTCCAGCTCGACGCCGTTGGCCTGCCGGAGCTGATAGCTGTATTCCAGCCGGAAGCGACCGGTCCCGCGGACATCGACGCGGGTCTCCCATTGCTCGTTGTTGATCCAGTGCAGCGGCACGACCTGGTCGAAGCGCACCCCCTTTTCATCCAACACGGTGGAATATTTCAGCCACAGCGACTGACCGGCGACAGTGTGATAGTTCAGGCGGAAAACGATCTTCATGGGTACTTTCTAAATGTTCGAAAATCCGGGACGGTTGGCGATTTGAATGACCCGTCAGCCTTGGGAAACTTTTTGCAACAAGCGCAGCTTCTCCAACGCCGCGCCGCTGGTGATCATCTCGCGGGAAATCTCGATGCCGTCGCCCATGTTGTCGGCGAGTCCGGCGCACGCGAGCGCGGCACCGGAATTCATCAGCACCATGTCGCGCCGCGGCCCGGTCTCGCGGCCCGCGAGGATGGCTTCGAGGATGATGGCGTTCGCCTTGGCGTCACCGCCCTGCAACTCCTCCACCTCGGCATGCTTGAGGCCGAAATCACGCGGCCGGACCTCCTCGTCATCCATCTCCTGCAACGAGCCGGATTTGAAAATCCGCGTCGATCCCATCAGGCTGACCTCGTCCACCGAGCGCCCGTCGCCGGTGGTGCCGTGCACGACCCACGCGCTCTCGCGGCCGAGACGCTGGAGGATTTCCGCGAAAGCCGGGCAGAGATCCCGCGAGAACACGCCGACGAGCTGGCACTCCGGCCGCGCCGGATTGAGCAGCGGCCCGATCAAATTGAAAATCGTCTTCACTCCCCGCGCGGCTAGCGATTTCCGCACCGCGATCACCGCCTTGAACGCCGGATGATAGATCGGCGCGAACATGAAGCCGAGCCCGGCCTTTTCAATGCAGCCGCGGAACTCGTCCGCCGACAAATCAATGCGCACACCGAGCGCTTCGAGCACGTCCGCGCCGCCGCTTTTCGAGGTGATGCCGCGGTTGCCGTGTTTCACCACCACCGCACCGGCGGCGGCGGCGATGAACATGGCGGTGGTGGAAACGTTGAATAAATCGAGCTGGTCGCCGCCGGTGCCGCAGACGTCGAGTGTGGGGCCTTCGAGCTCCAGCAAGCCGAGATGCGGGTCCACCGCGTGCTTCAGGAAGGCCTCGACGAATCCGGCGATCTCCCCCGCCGTCTCGCCCTTGAGCGAAAGTGCCTCGAGCAGACGCTCCTTCTTCGCATCCGGCGCGGCGGGATCGAGCAAGAGCGCGGCAGCCACCTCCACCTCGCGCGAGGTCAGGTCCTGTTTTTCTTCGAGATGGTGAATCAAGGCGTCCATGGCCGGAACCTAGACAAGCGGACGTGGCACGACCAGAACGAACGATGGAATTCAGGCGGAATGAATTTCGCGCTTCAGTTCCAAAAGCCGCGCCGCGAGACGGGCGTAGTCGGCGTCGCCGGTGAATTCCTCGCGCGGATGGCCGGCACAACGGCGCTTTGCGGCCTCCCAATCGGCCGGAGCCAGTGATTCGAAAAACTTCGCCAGATTCTCCTCCAGCGGCTCGGCGAAGGTCCAACCGAGCGCGTGCCCGTCGATCCAGCGGCCGGTTTCCGCCTCCTTCGCACCGATCGCCGGCACGCCGAAGCAGCCGCCTTCGTAAATCCGGTTGGGCAGCAGCCAGGCGGAGTTGCCGCCCGGATCGCTCATGTCGAAGGCCCAGTTGAAATCGATTTCCGCATACATCTCCGCCAGCTCGTCCGGATAGAAATAGGATCCGCCGAACTGGAAATTCGGCAGGTCACCGAGCAGGCTGTCGAACTCTTCGGTGATGGTTCCCGACGGATAGCCGCGCAACACAAAACGGACGCGGTCACCCAACCGACTGGCCAGCGAATGCATCAGCTCCAGGCTCCGGCGGCAACGCAACGCGCCGAAACAACCGATCACCCACGGCCGGCCGGAGGATACCGAAACGGCGACTGGCGCGGGCAGCAGCCGACTCGGATAGACCTTGTTTTCCAACAGAAAAATCTCCCCCGTGTAACCTTGCACCGGCAGGAAATACTCACGGACGAAACCGGGCGAAGTCGTCACCAACAACGCCGAGCGCTTCAACACCGCCCGCTCCACTGCCCGCAGGAATATCGAAATCACACCGCCGCCGGTCATCGCCGGCTGGATGTCCGCCAGCTCCAGCACCAGCGGGATGCGGC
>JBEDKU010000521.1:0-18632 GCA_041172045.1 Verrucomicrobiota bacterium
ATCCGGGACACCCTGCCGGCTGCCCCCGGTCATCGAGTTCCATCTGCTGCGCATCGCGCAGGAAGCGGCGACGAACGCCGTCAAACACGCCCACGCCGGCGTCGTTGAGATCGATTTCGACTATTCCCCCGGGGCGGTCACGCTCACGGTCCGCGATGATGGCCGCGGGTTCCATCCCAGACCCGAAGAGGAACTTGTCGCCGCGGCCCACTTCGGCTTGATCGGCATGCGCGAGCGGGCCAACAAACTCAACGGCATTTTGGAAATTAACAGCGGCACCGGGCGCGGCACCCGGATTTCCCTCACCGTGCCACTTCCCACCCAGCCACCAGAAGATCCATGAATAGTTCTGCCCAAATCCGTGTCATTCTCGTTGACGACCATTTGTTGGTCAGGGCTGGCATTCGTGGCTGGCTGATGCGGAAGAATGGGATCCAGGTGGTTGCCGAAGCCGGTAACGGCGCGAAGGCGATCGAGCTTTACGCCCTGCATCTTCCCGATGTGGTTCTGATGGACTGCCACCTGCCCGACATCGACGGCATCGAAACCACCCGGCGCATTCGCGAGCGCCACCCCGCGGCGCGGGTGATCATGCTCTCGATCGATGTGACCACGGAAACCATCCATGCCGCCAAACAAGCCGGCGCGGCGGGTTACCTGCCGAAATCCATCACCAGCGGCGACCTACTCCAGGCCGTTCAGGTGGTTGCCGCCGGGAACCCGCATTTTCTGGGCGAAATCGCCAACCGCCTGCGCGAGCGGTCCTTGCAATCCAGCCTGAGCCCGCGGGAACTGGAAGTGCTGCGCATGGTTGCCTGCGGCCGGATGAACAAGGAGATCGCCGCCGCACTCGGGATCGGGGAAGTCACCATCAAGACGCATCTCTCCCACATCTTCTCCAAGCTCGGTGCGCTCGACCGCACCCACGCCGTCGCCATCGCCCACGAGCACGGCCTGTTGCGCTGACCGGCATCCTTCGTACGAAGGATGCCATCGTCCTTGCGGCAGTGGCTCCGGAACCTGAGAGTATGAGGTTTAGTCCTCGAAGTACATCCAATCCCGATGCAAACCCGACACGCGCCGCCCGGATTCACTCTCACCGAACTGCTGGTGACCATTGTCATCATCATCTCTATCGCCGCCCTGGCGTTCTCAGGGCTTTCAAGAATGAGAAGGGCAGCGGACAAGGTGGCAGCCACCCGCAACCTGTCGCAACTGCAACTCGCCAATGCGGGCTACGCCGCAGACCATAACGGCCAGTATGTGCCGGTTTACGCCAACGATGATACCGGAGCTAAATACGTCGCGTGGATGAACAGTCCGAAATACCTCGGTTACATCAAGGGCGATACATCGGTCTATCGATCCAATGGCACGGTGGACACCACCCTCCCCCTCAATCTGATGGACCCGGTCACCGCGCGGGCGAAAGGAATGAGCTACGATAAAATCGTTGCGAGCTTCGGCTACATGACCAATGGCATGCCCGGCCAGGGCTGGGGCCAGCCCAACTTTACTCCCTCGTTCCGGATCAGCCAGTTGTCCTCGCCCGAACGCACCGCCGCATTCGTCACCGCCACCGACTGGAACGTCAATTACGCCAACCGCTTCAAGTGGGAAACTGCGAAGGAGGAGGGCTTTTTCCCGGGCCAGAGAATGTCCTACCGCCACAATGGCAAAGCCCTGGTCGTCTATTATGACGGCCATGTCGGTGAGGTCTCCATCGCCGACATCAAACAAATCGACAAGACAGGTGGTGCCAACCACGTCTTCTGGAAAGGCGACGCCAAGTAGCTCCCACCCGAACTCCCGATCCCCAGCAACTCCAAAAACAAAACACGACTACAAACCCATGAAACTCACATTCAATCCCTTCGCCACCAGCCTGGTCGCAGCACTCGTCAGTTCCGCCCTCCCACTCCACGCCATCACCTGGGACGGCAACGGAACCAACGACGCTTCCGGTGACTGGTCGCTGGGCGATAACTGGGACACCAACGTGGTTCCCGGTGCTGCGGACACCGCCGTGCTCACCGACGTCACCAGCGGCACCCGCACCGTCACCTTTAACACCGCCGCCACCAGCCCCGTGCTACAGGTCGATTTCAACCAGGCCACCGCCGGTGCCACCAACCTCCTCGACATCCAGAAAAGCCTGGTGGTCACCAACGCCATCACGCTGGGGGCCGCCGCCGGCACCGAACGCATCAGCATCGGCAGCACGGCCGCCGCCAGTTTCGTCCTCACTCCCACCGGCGGCATCACCCTCGATCCCGGCGGCGAGCTCGTGATGACTTCCGCGGCAAACACGGCAGGAACAGGTTTCACCTTCGGCAACACCGGCGGATCCGGAACGACCACCCTCCAAGGCGGCACGCTGACGGTGGCACCGACGACCGGGACTTCCACCGGCACCTCGGCAGCCAGCACTCACGCCGGCAGCCTGACCATGACCTCCGGTTCGCTGATCATCGATAACATCACCGGCCAGCAGGACCGGCGTATAACCATTCAAGGTGTGGTCAACATGTCCGGCGGCACGGTTTCCAGCACCAAAGCCGCAGCCACTGGCAACCTGACTTTCACGTCAGGCAGTCCCGTCATCTTCAATCCGGATTCCTTTAACACGAACCTGAACATGTCTCTCGACCGCACCAGTGCGCAGTCGTTCTCCACGAACAAAACCCTCGGCAACATGCTTTTCCGCGGCACCGGGATCAAGACCCTGACGAGTTCCGCCAGCGGCACGGGTATCGGGCAAATCCAGATTTTAGACAACAACGGCACGGGTGGCAGCCAGACCACTCTGAAACTCGGCTCCAACCTCACCTCCAATGTCAACGCGGCCATGCCCATCGCGCAGAACTTCGGCAACACGCACGAGAGTGGCCGCATCGACCTCAGCATCGACACCAACGGCTTCACGCTCGACCTCACCGCTGGAGCGAGTTCGGGCGCGTGGACACCCAACGCGAGCATTCAGTCCGGGGTCACCAACACCGTCTGGAATCTCTCGGGCAGCGGTGTGATCAAGGCCAATCGTTTCACCTTCACCACCAGTGCCGTGACGACCAATGTCGCGGCCGGCACCGTGCTCACCGCCGGCGGAGGAAACAACACCGCCACCGACCTTGGCGGCACCGGCACCATCGACGCCACCTCCACCTTCCGCTACTCCGGCACCGCAGCAGCAGCCACCCCCGCCACGCTCGCCAGCAACCGGACCATCGGCATCTTGAATGTCACCTCCGGCACCCTCAAGCTCTCCGGCCCGTTCGATGCGGCCGGCACCACCACCGTGACGGGCGGAATGCTCATTGTCCCGCTGACCGCCTCCTTGTATGGCGGCGTCACCTCGAACTGGACGGCGGCAAACCTCAACGTGCTCTCCGGCGGAACGCTCGCGTTCAACGTCGGCGGAGCCGGCGAATTCACCACCACCGATGTCACCAGCCTGCTCACCATCCTCGCTTCGTCCTCGGACAACGGCCTGCGCGCCGGCGCGGCACTCGGCTTTGATACCACCAATGCCGCCGGCGCCACCTTCACGGTCGCCGACACCTTGACCGACACCACGGGAACCACCGGTGGCTCGCTCGGCATCCACAAGCTCGGGATCAACACGCTGCTGTTCGGCACGGCCAACAGCTACACCGGCCTCACCACCGTGACCGCTGGCGTGCTGCGCGTGTCCAATAGCGGCGGCTTGGGCGGGACCGCTGGCGGAACCGTGGTCAACGGCTCGATCAACAGCACGTTGGGAAAAACTTTGGATTTGAATGGCGTCTCAATCGGCAGCGGTGAATCCCTGACCCTGGCCAGCGGCAGTCTCGCGGGCGACAGCCGCACCACGTTGCGCACCGTGGGAACCACCACCAACACCTGGGCGGGCAGCGTATTGCTCACCGGCAGCAAAACCGTGCAATTCAACGTCACTACCGGCGGCCAACTCGAAATTTCCGGACCTATCACCCATTCGGCGTTCACGGGACCGGTGACCCTGCGCGGAGGCGGCACGGGCACCCTGTCCGGTGGCGTCAGCCTCGGCAGCTCGACCGTCGTCAGCGTGAATGAGGCGACCTCCGTTTGGAACATCACCACTAGCGGCAATACCTGGGGAAATACCAATGTCTTCAGAGGTACGCTGGTGCTTGGCGCCAATGATGCCCTGCCAACCACGACATCCCTCAACCTTGGCGGCACCGACGGCTCCGGCACACTCAAGCTCAATGGCAGGAGCCAAACCGTCGCGGGCCTGACGACCAACGTCACCACCACCACCAACAAGATCGTCAACGGCAGCGCCACCGCCGGAGCGCTGACGGTCAACAGCAGCACCGCCAATGCCTTCGCCGGGATTCTGGGCGGCGATGGCACCGATGAAAACCTGTTCTCCCTGACCAAGAGTGGCAGCAGCACCCTGACCCTGAGCGGAACCAACACCTACAGCGGCGACACCACCGTCAGTGAAGGCTCGCTGACGCTTAACAACCCGAATGCCAACAACGAGTCATCCACTGTCAACATCGCCGCCAGTGGCGCGACATTGGCGCTGAACTTCGATGAAACCGGCGGCCCTGTCACCGACACCGTGGACAAGCTCTTCATCGGCGGCGTCCAACAGAACCTCGGCGTTTACAAGGCCGCCGACAACGTCACCGATTCCGGCACCCCCATCGCCCAGATCACCGGTCCCGGCACGCTCGCCGTCACCGCCGGTCCTGGCGGCCTTTCGCCCTATGATGACTGGGCCGATGACTTCCCCGGCTTCACTCCGACCACCCCGTCACTGGATTTCGACAACGACGGCATCGACAACCTGCTGGAGTTTGTGCTCGGCGGCAATCCGACACTCAGCGAGCCCGGCATCGCTCCGGCCGTCAACGCCTCCGGCAGCGACCTCGTGGTCACCTTCAAGCGTTCCGACGCCTCGGAACTCCAGCCCGTGACGGTAAAGGTCCAAGTCAGCGACGATCTGTCCACGTGGAACCCGGCCAATGACATCACCATTGGAGCCGTAGGTGTCCCAATTCCCATCCCGCCTACCAATGCCACCTACACCGTCGCGGAAAACGCCGCCGCGGCGGACACCATCGTCGTCACCATCCCCAAAGCCGCCGCCGCCAGGAAGTTCGCCCGCGTCGAGGCGAACAATTGATCCCAAACGAGGGACTCTTCCGCTCAAACCCACAATCACCCTTACCTATGAAACCCAGGATGAAACCCATATCCTACCCCTCCATCATCACGTCGTCGTTGCTCCTGGCGGCTGCTACCGCCGGCGCGCAGACCTGGGACGGGAACGGCACACCCACCGCCGGAGGAAATTGGTCCACCGGCGCAAACTGGAACCCCGACACCGTCCCAGGCGCAAGCCATACCGCGATCCTCGATAACACCAGTGCCAACCGCACCATCATCTACGACTCCGGTGCCAGCGGATCACTGGGCACGCTCACCTTCAACCAGTCGTCCGCCTTCGCCAACATCCTCGACATCCAGAGAAGCCTGGTGGTCACCAACGCCATTACGCTCGGTGCTTCCTCGGGGACCGAACGCATCAGCATTGGCAGCACCTCCGTAGCCACCTTCCTCCTCACTCCCACCGGAGGACTCACCCTCGATCCCGGCGGAGAACTCGTGATGACCGCCACCGGCAATGGAGGTTCGGGTTACTTCTTCGGCAACACCGGCGGATCCGGAACGACCACCATTCAAGGCGGCACTCTGACGGTGGCACCCACGACTGGGACGGGCGGCACCTCGGCAAGCAATACGCACGCCGGCAGCCTGACCATGACCTCCGGTTCGCTCGTCATCGACAATGCCACCGGCCAGCAGGACCGACGTCTAACCATTCAAGGTGCGGTCAACATCACGGGTGGCTCGGTTTCCAGCACGAAAGCCGCAGCCACTGGCACCCTGACTTTTACGTCAGGCAGTCCCGTTGTATTCAACCCGACTTCCTTCGACACGGATCTGAGCATCACGCTCGACAGTAGCAGTGCGCAGTCATTTTCCACCAACAAGACACTGAGCAACTTCCTCGCCCGCGGCACTGGCGTCAAGACCCTCACCAGTTCCGCAAGCGGCACTGGCATCGGGCAGATTCAGATATATGACAACAACGGCACAGGTGGCAGCCAGACCACTCTGAAACTCGGCTCCAACCTCACCTCCAATGCCAACGCTGCCATGCCCACCGCGCAGAACTTCGGCAACACGCACGAGGCTGGCCGCATCGACCTCGGCATCGACACCAACGGCTTTACGCTCGATCTCACCGCTGGAGCGAACGTGGGCGCTTGGACGCCCAGTGCAAGCACGCAGACCGGGGTCACCAACACCGTCTGGAATCTCTCGGGCAGCGGCGTGATCAAGGCCAATCGCTTCAATTTCAACACCAGCAGCGTGACCACCAACGTCGCGGCCAGCACCGTGCTCACCGCCGGCGGAGGGGACTCTACCGCCACCGACCTTAGCGGCACCGGCACCATCGACGCCGCTTCCACCTTCCGCTACTCCGGCACCGCAGCCCTCGCCACCGCCGCCACGCTCACCAGCAACCGGACCATCGGCAAGCTGGATGTCACCTCTGGCACCCTCAAGCTCTCCGGCACGCTCAATGCGGCCGGCACCACCATCGTGACGGGCGGCACGCTCCTGGTTCCGCTGACCACCTCCCTGTATGGCGGCACCACCGGCAGTTGGACGGCGGCAAACCTCAACGTGCTCTCCGGCGGAACGCTCGCGTTCAACGTCGGCGGGACTGGCGAATTCTCCACTGGCAATGTCACCACCCTGCTCACCAACCTCGCCTTGTCCTCGGGCAACGGCCTGCGCGCCGGCGCGACACTCGGCTTTGACACCACCAATGCCACCGGCGCCACATTCACGGTCGCCGACACCCTGGCGGACACCACGGGAACCACCGGTGGCTCGCTCGCCATCCACAAGCTCGGAACCAACACACTGGTGCTCGGCACGGCCAACAGCTACACCGGCCTTACCACCGTGACCGCTGGCGTGCTGCGCGTGTCCAATAGCGGCGGCTTGGGCGGGACCGCTGGCGGAACCGTGGTCAACGCCTCGGTCAACAGCACGTTGGGAACAACTTTGGATTTGAATGGCGTCTCAATCGGCAGCGGTGAATCCCTGACGATGGCCAGCGGCAGTCTCGCGGGCGACAGCCGCGCCACGTTGCGCACCGTGGGAACCACCACCAACACCTGGGCGGGTGGCGTGCTCCTCACCGGCAGCAAAACCGTGCAATTCCACGCCAATACCGGCGGCCAACTCGAAATTTCCGGATCGGTCACCCATTCGTCATTCACGGGTGCGGTGACCTTGCGCGGAGGCGGCACGGGCACCCTGTCCGGGGGCGTCAGCCTCGGCAGCTCGACCACCATCAGCTTGAATGACGCGAACTCCGTTTGGAACATCAACACCAGCGGCAATACCTGGGGAAATACCAATGTCTTCAGGGGCACGCTGGTGTTGGGTGCCAATGATGCCCTACCAACCACGACATCGCTCAATCTTGGAGGCACCGACGGCTCCGGCACACTCAAGCTCAATGGCAGCATCCAAACCGTCGCGGGCCTGACGACTAACGTCACCACCACCACCAACAAGGTCGTCAATGGCAGTGCTACCGCCGGCACGCTGACGGTCAACAACAGCACCGCGAATGCCTTCGCCGGAGTCCTGGGCGGCACCGGCACCGATGAGAACAACTTCTCCCTAAACAAGGACGGCGGCGGCACACTCACGCTCTCCGGCACCAACACCTACACGGGCACTACCACGGTAACCGGCGGTTCGCTCGCCCTCGCTGCGTCCGGTTCGCTCGCGTCAAACCAGATCGCCCTAAACGGCGGCAACTTCAATGTCTCGGCGGTCAGCGGGGGCTACACGCTTGGAACGGGCCAACAACTCACCGGCAGCGGCTCGGTCACCGGAACCGTTGGAATTGACGGCACCCTGGCCATCGGTAACTCGCCCGGCACGATGACTTTCGAGAACAACCTCGGTCTCAATAGCGGCAGCATTTCCAACTTCGAAATCAACGGTTTCACCTTGGGCAACTACGACCTCGCGCTGGCTGCCGCTGCCGGTTCCCAAACCGTGGCTTTCAATGGCGGCACGCTCAACCTGTTCTTCCAATCCGGCTTCAACACCGAGGGCACGGTGAAAATCTTCGACTTCGACACTTATGCCGGCAGTGGCTTCACCACTTTCAACACCTCCGGCCTGGCCTCCGGCTTCACCGCCTCGTTCAACGCCGCCGACGGCATCGTCACCGTGGTTCCAGAGCCGGGTGTCGCGCTGTTGGGCGGTCTCGGCCTGCTCGCCCTGCTGCGCCGCCGGCGCACGCTCTGATTCTTCCTTCCCGGCGTTCATGGGGCCGCCAATCGGAGTTTGGAAGCCCCGCTTGATTTCAAGACCACTGCGTTAATACTTACAAACCGTGTTCCGCCACCTCACCATCATCCTCCTGTTCCTCAACGCATCCGCCCTGGCCCAGTCCGGCACGGGCACCGGGTTGACGGGTCAATATTACGACACCGCCGGCTTTGGCACGCTGAAGACCACACGCACGGATGCGACAGTCAGTTTCAGCTGGGGCGCCGCCATTCCCTCCGGCACGACGATCACCCATGCCGACACTTTTTCCGTGGCATGGAGCGGGCAGGTGGAGCCGGAGTTCACGGGGATTCACACGTTTCACGTGACGGCGGACGACGGCGCGCGGCTATGGGTGAATGATCAAATGATTGCCTGCCGCACCTACTTCGCGGCAACGGGGTCGGAGATGCGCGGGCAGGTGAATCTCACAGCAGGAAAGCGCGTGAACATCCGGCTGGAATACATCGAACAAACCGGCAGTGCCTCGGTGAAATTGGAGTGGTCGTGCGCGGAGCGGGCGCGCGAGGTCATTCCGACGGCACGGCTCTATCCGGCCCGCGTGGGCAAAACCGGCGGCTCGTTGCTGAAAGAACACTGGAGCGGCATCACGGGCGGCGCGATCCCGTCGCTCACCTCAAATGCGAACTACCCGGACAAGCCAAGTGGTCGCGAGTTCATCACGAGTTTCGAGTGCCTGGCGCAGGATTGGGCGGACTCGTATGGCACGCGAGTCACCGGCTTCATCGTGCCGCCGGTGACGGGCAGTTATACTTTTGCGGTGAGTGGCGATGAGGTGGTGGAGTTATATCTCAGCACGGACTCGACGAGCGCGAACAAATCGCTCATTGCGGATGCCGCCGGTCCGACCGCGTTCCGCGCTTGGGGCCCGCCATCCACGGCACGCACGCTGACACAGGGAGTGCGTTATTATGTGGAACTGCTGCACAAGGAAAACACGGCCGCGGATCATTGGAGCGTGGGCTGGAAAAAGCCGGGCGATTCGGCATTTTCGGTGATTCCCGGCAGCGCGCTCGCGCAACCCGGCACGACAACCGCACAACCCACGGAGGCGAATCTGCTCAACACCATGGCGCAGGAGCATCCGCGCCTGTTTGCCACGACCGAGCGCTTCGCGAAGCTGAAGGCCGCCTATCTGAGTCCCGCCTCATCGCAGCCCAAGACCTGGGCGACGAGCGCGATCAACTCGGCAAACACCATTCTCACGCAGGCACCGGTCACCTATGCGCCGGATGTGCGTGGCACCATTCTAAACGAATCGCGCACCGTAAAGGACCGCATGTATAAACTCGGCGTCGCGTGGTGGATGACGAATGACCCGCAGTATGCGGAGCGTGCTTGGACGGAGCTGAACACCGTGGCGGACAACACAGCCTTCCCTGACTGGCATCCCGCGCACTTCCTCGACACTGCGGAGATGACACACGCCTGCGCCATCGGCTACGACTGGTTCTACCACTACTGGACGCAACCGCGGCGCGACACCATCCGCACCGCGATCATCAACAAAGGACTCAACCCCGGGCTGTCGCAATACACGAGCAACGTCGGTTGGTCGCGGAGCACGGGCAACAACTGGAACCAGGTGTGCAACGGCGGCCTGACGATGGGAGCCCTCGTGGTCGGCACGGAGAGTGAGGCTTTGACGGAAAACATCCTCAACCGCGCCATCAACTCCACCCGCCCCTGCTGGAAACATTTCACCACCGACAACGGCGCCTGGTATGAGGGCCCCGGCTATTGGGGCTACACCACGGAATATGGCATCCGCATGCTCGCGGCACTGGAGTGGGTGCTGGGCAGTGACTTCGGCATCGGCAATACCCAAAATGTGTCGGAAGCCGGTTATGGGCCGATCAACTCGCTCGGCACCTCGAATGTTATTTTCAACTACGCCGACGCTGGCGCCGGCGGTGCACCGCGCGGGCCGGTGTTTCAGTGGATGGCGCGGCGTTACGGCATGCCGGTGTATGACGCCTGGGAAAATGCGGGCAGCGGCAGCCCGCTGAGCGCCCTGTGGTGGAACGATCACGCGGCCCTCTCGGTGGCCGGCAGCGGCTCCGCCCCGGACATGGCCTTCAGCGGCGAGGCCGGCACGGCATTTCTTCCCCAGGAAATGGTGACCTTGCGCGGCAAGTGGAACGACTCACGTGCGACCTTCGTCGGGGTGAAAGCCGGTGAGATGGGCGCGGATCATGGCAATCTCGACGCGGGCACTTTTGTGCTCGATGCCCTGGGCAAGCGCTGGTTCCACGATCTCGGCGGCGATGATTACGCATTGCCGAACTACTTCAGCGACACGCCGAGCACCGGCACGGATCGCTGGGATTACTACCGCATGCGGCCCGAGGGACAAAACACACTCACGATCAACCCGAGTGCCAATGCTGACATGGTGCTCGGCGCCGTGGCACCGTTGCTCGCCTATCAAACCGAGCCCGGCGGCACGAGTTCGTTCGCGATTCACGATCTCACGCCGATTTACAGCGGCATGACGCGGGTATGGCGCGGCACGCGGCTGATGGGCACGCGCAATCAGGTGCTCGTCCAGGATGAAATCCAGGCGGCCTCGGGCAAGACGGTGTGGTGGTTCGCTCACTACACGCATCCGACCACCAGCGTGGTGATCGACCCCGATGGCACCAGCGCCATGATGACCCAGGGCGCGGAGCGCCTCTGGTGCAAAATCGTCAGCGGTGGCGGCACCTTTCAAATCATGAACGCCGTGCCGCTGCCCACCTCGCCGGCTCCGGTGACCACGCCGCAACAAAATCCGAACACCGGCCACAAGAAGCTGGCGATCAATCTCACCAATACCACAAACGCCACGCTTGCCGTGTGGTTCGTGCCATTGCAAACCGGTGATCCAATCCCGACGACGCTGCCCGCCGTCACCGCGCTCAACACCTGGAACATCGCCACCACCAACGATGCGCCCGTCGCGCTCAACGGCGTGGCCACGAACACCGGCGAGGACCCGGTCGACATCGATTTACGCACCTATGTCACCGACGACGCCACTCCAGGCTCGCAACTGCGTTTCAGCGTCAGCAACCCGGAATACGGCACCGTCACCCTGCTCGCCGATGGCCACACCGCACGCTTCACGCCGAATCCGGGTTACACCGGCGTGCCGACCTTTGACTACACCGCGACGGATGTGGCGGAAATCGCCGACACCCTGCTCGCCTATGATTTCGATGCACCGGATACCGCCTCTGCGAACATCGCGCCCGATGTCTCCGGCAACGGCCGCGATGGCACCATCGACTTCGCGGCTGCTGGCACCTACAGCCTCGTCGCGGACAAACCGGACGCGCTCACGCCGCAGGGTGCCCGCTCCATCGACCTGGTCGAGGACGGCACCACCGCCACTCGCGTGCAGCGGGTGTTCTCCGCCGCGGAACTGGACTGGAACGCCGACAACTGGACCGTCGCCGGTTGGTTCAAACGCCGCGACACCACCAACGACGACATCGTCTGGCACATCAGCGAGGGCGACGGCTTCGGCAGCAACGACGAGTTGTATCTGAACTGTCCGAGCGGCCAAACGACGGTGCGTTTGCAGCACTTCAGTGCCACTGGTGCCGCGTTCGATGTGGACATCGTGAAAACGGACATCAGCACCGATGCCTGGTATCATTTCGCGGTCGTGCGTGACGGCGCAACAATCAGCCTTTACATCGACGGCGCACTCGTCGGCACCGACACGGCCTTCGCGCTCTCCTTGGACCAAACGTCCCCGCTCATCTTCGGCGGCCACTCCAGCGCCACCTTCCAACCGGGGCGTTGGTTCGATGGCGGGCTGGATGATTTGCTCGTGAGCAAGGCGGCGCTCGATGCCACGGAAATCGGCACGCTTGCCGGAGGCGTGACCGTGCGGCACTTCGGCGGCCTCAGCAGCACGGCGTCGATCTCACTCTCCACCGCTGCGGTGAATCGCATCTGGACCAGCACGACAAGTGGCAACTGGTCCACCGGCACGAACTGGCAGGGAGGAGCGGCCCCCACAAGCACGCGCGGTGCTTCCGTGCAGTTCTTCACCGGGCAGACACTCGCCGCTGGTGCCATCGCATCGTCCAACGACCTCGCGGGCACCTTCCAGATGAACAATCTCACGCTCGCCGGCACCAGCAGCGCCGCGACGACCACGACGATCAGCGGCGGCACCTTCCAGCTTCTCAACAACGGCGCACAACTTCCCACGGTGAACCTCACCGGCGCATCCGGGACCTCGCCGAACCTCCTCACCTACCACATCAACACCCCGGTCGTGCTCTTTGCGGACACCACCTTCAATGCGACCCACAGCGGCACCTTCCTCTTCAACGGGGCCATCAGCGGCGCGGGCGGGATCATCCGCAACAGCAGCTCCAGCAAACTCGTCCTCGCCGGTGCGAACAGTTACACCGGCGACACGACGATCAATGCGGGTACGCTGCAGATTGGCAACGATGGTGCGACCGGTTCCGCCGGCACCGGCGATTTGATCAACCACGGCCAACTCCGTTTTGACCGCACGGGCACACTGGAGGTACCAAATGCCATCAGTGGCACCGGCTCACTCTACATCGACTGCCCGCTCAACGGCGGAACCATCACGCTCAACGGCACCAACACCTTCGACGGCGCGGTGACAGTGAATTCCGGCACGTTGCGCATCACAATAGCACCGCGCTCGGCGACGGCACGAAGACAGTCACCTTGAGCAATGGCACCGTTGGTGCCCCGCAGTTGCGCCTGGACGGCAGCAGCGATCCGATCGAACTCCCTGCATCTATCAGCTACTTGACCAGCAACGACACCAACGGCGCGATTGTCAATGAAGCTGGCAGCAACACCCTGGCAGGACCGATCACGCTAGCTAGTGGAGGAGGCTCCACCAGAATCTATTCCAACGCAGACACACTCACCTTGAGTGGGCCAATCACCACGAATACCACGGGCCGCACCCTGAAACTGATGGGTGCTGGCAATGGCAGCGTCACAGGCAACATCAGCGACGGCAGTACGAGCAATGTGCTGACTCTTTCCAAAGAAGAAACCGGCACCTGGACGCTCGCCGGCCACAACACCCACGGCGGCACAACCACCGTCGCCGCTGGTACGCTCGTCATCGCCCATCCGAAGGCGCTGGGCACTGGCGGCATGACTCTGGGCAACAACACCAGCGGCACCAGCATCACTTCGGGAGCAGTGCTCGACCTCAACAGCCAGCAGGACATCCACGAAGTCATCACCGTCCGCGGCACAGGCATCGGCAGCGGTGGAGCGTTGATCAACAGCAGCACCACCACGGCTGCCAGCATCGCCAGCGGCATGGTTTCATCAATCAGCACCTCCACAGGCGGCGTCCACAGCACCGTGCCGGATGTCATCCTAACGGGCAATGCGACGGCAGTGGCCACTTTGGGCCTCAGCGTTGCCAGTTTCACCCTCAACAGCGGCACCACGGTTTACAGCGCCGCGCCCACCGTCACCATCAGCGGTGGCGGCGGCAGCGGAGCCACGGCAAACGCCGTCTTGTCGGGCGGGGTTGTCAGCAGCATCACCCTCACCAACACCGGCACCGGCTACACGACCGCGCCAACGATCGCTTTCGGCGGCGGCACGATCAGCACCGCAGGCACGAACCCCACCGGCACCGGCAACGCCACCCATTTCATCGTCGCCGGCGTCCGCGTCACCCATCCCGGCAGCGGCTACACCAGCCCCCCGGGCATGACCTTCGGCAGCGGCAGCGGCACGGCGGCGACCGCGAATCTATCAACCTTGATCCTCGGCGCGAACTCCCAAATCGGCGGCGCGGGTGACATCATCATCAATCCCGGCATCTCCGGCGGCTCGAACACACTCACGAAAGTCGGAGCCGGCAACGTCACGCTCAACGGCGCGAACACCCACACCGGCAGCACCACCATCAACGGCGGACGCCTCATCCTCACCGGCAGCATCGCGGGAGCCCTCACCACCAACAACGGCTCCACCTTCGCACCTCAGGGCGCACCCCTGCTCGCCGGCGCGCTCACTCATTTTTCCTCCTCGATCCTCCAGGTGCGCTTGAACGGCTCCACCGCGGGCACAGGCTACGACCAACTCAACGCGGGCGGCAATGTCACCCTCGCCGGCACGCTCGATCCCGTCTGCGGGCCGAACCTGCCTCCCGGCAGCACCTTCACGATTCTCAACAAAACCAGCACCGGCGCCATTTCCGGCACCTTCGCGGGAATCGCGAACAACAGCACCTTCGCCGCAGACGGTTACACCTTCCAAGTCAGCTACACAGGCGGCACCGGCAACGACATCGTCCTCACGCTCATCACCACGCCCATCGAACAATGGCGCTTCACCCGCTTCGGCAGCATCCTCGCCAGCGGCCCCGGCCTCGACACCGCCGATCCCGATGGCGACGGCACCACCAACCTCATGGAATATGCCACGAACATGAACCCTGCGGCGAGTGATGTGGTGCCCCAGTTTCTAGAAAAGACCGGAAGCGTTCTCGACTTCGTTTACACCAGAAACAAATCAGCCACTGATGTGACCTGCACCGTCGAGTGGAGCGACACTCTCAACAACGACTGGAGCACCAGCAACGTGATTCAGTCGCTTGTCCCGAACTCCGACAACGGAGTCACGCAGCAGTTCAAAGCCACCCTGCCAGCAGGACCCAATGCGCAGAGGTTCGTGCGACTCCGGGTGACGAGACCCTAACGTTTTTCAGTTATCACCCTTGTTCTGACAGCATAAGATGACTGACAAACAATGAAGAATCTGCATTCACTTGAACGCTCCGGACATTCCCGCGGACGCTCAAACCGTTTCCGCGCCTACCGCTAGGCCTCCACAAGTCTTCAAGCCATAGGAGGTAGCGACCTTTTTGTCACTGCTTGCGCTATTCAAGAGGCAACAGCAACTGTCGCCGCTCCTGATTGAGCAACCGCACTGGGCATCTCGCTTCGCGGGCGGACTGAAGGTCCGCGGTCCGGTTTAGGATTCGAGGATCCGCACGGTGCCGAGGGCGCCGTCCATTTCTACCAGGTCGCCGGTTTTCAGGGTGGTGGTGATGCCGGGAAGTGAGACGATGCACGGCAGGCGCAGCTCGCGGGAGACGATGGCGGAGTGGGAAAGCAAGCTGCCGCGCTCGACGAGCAGACCTGCGGCGGCCGGGAACAGGACGACCCAGCCGGGATCGGTCTGGCGGGCGACGAGGATTTCCCCGGGCTCCAATCTCGCGCCGCGCGGGTCGAGCACGACGCGGACGCGGCCGGTGACGCGGCCGGGGCAGGCACCGCTGCCAGTTAGGGAGGCGGCGGTGGTATCGGGCGGACGGGTGTTTTCGAATTGCTCGTGGCGGTGGATCGGGCCGCGGGTTTGGAAGCGGTCGGGCGGGGCTTCGGTGGATTCGTAGGTGGCGAACTCGCCGCGGCGTTGTCGGGCGAGAGTGCCGAGATTTGAGGTAGTGCCGGTGGCCTCCCAGGCGGCGAGGATCTCGCCGATCTCCAGATAGAAGACATCGCGGGCGGATTCGATGATGCCGTCGGCATGCAGGCGGTGACCAAGCTCACGGAGGATGGCGCGGACGCGGCCGAACAAGCGGGTGCGCTCGAAGCGGAGGTTTTCGCGGGCCCGGACGCGCTCGCGGGCCTGGCGGAGGACGTAGCGGAAGATGAGGCGCTTGAGTGGATTTCCGGGCTCAGCATGAGTCCGCGGCAGCGGTGTAATTTCGGCGGGCGGGCGTGCTGCCATCGCGCCGATGGAAATCAGCAGGCTGGCGGGATCGTCGCGGATGGTTAGGCTTTCGAGTTTCAGTTCTTCGAGGCAGCGGTCGCCGAAGTCGGTGAGGTAACTTTCGAATGCGGCGGCTAGATCCGGGGCTTGTTTGAGAGCAGCGATTTTCCGATGGGATGGAATTTCCGGATCGGCGAGAATTCCCGCTAGACCGGGATGGGTGGCGGCGAGGGAGGCCATTTTCAGGATGCGCCGGGGTGGCTCGGCGCTGATGATTTCGCCGCCATCGAGCAGGAGTTCGTTTTGCAGGGTGCCGGACGCGTCGCCCAGCCATTTCACGCACCAACTACGGAGCACGCCGTAGAAGATCATGGCGAAGAAGTCGTTGACGAGCGGGGCGTCCCATTTTTTGAGAAGCTGGCTTTCGAGATCGCGGTAGTGGGCGACGAGTTCCTCGCCGCTCATTAGTGGGATCGGCAGCGGCGGCGCGGCGAGCGCGGTGTCGAGGCGGACTTGGAAGCGGGCGATTTGTTTCGGCAGTCCGGCGAGCTGACGAAATAGGCCGATGCAGGTTCGGACGAGGGCGAGCGTGTCTGCGAGACGACTGCCGGTGTTTTGCGCGATGATCTTTTGAACGATTTCATCCGGCAGCGGCTCGCGGACGCCCATCATTTGCTCCATGAAGCCGCGGTTGAGCTGGAAGCCGGGGAGCAGGGCGAGCACGCGATACCAACTCACCAGATTATAGTAAACCCGGCCGTGGATGAGTCCGAGCATCTGCGGGAAGACGTCTTCCGAACGCTCGATGCGGTCGGGCGGCACGGACATGAGCTTGCAGAACTCGCGGTAAGCGGACTCGTAAATCCGGCGGGCGAAGGAGAACGTGAGAGGCGTGGTGACGCCGCCGTAGCTCTCGGCGATGTTGCTGTTGTCCCAGACGCGGAGGGTGTCGGCGGGATCGAGCGTGAGACCGAGCGTGGTGATGGGGCGGGATTGAAGCAGCCAGAGTTTTCCGGATCCGTCGATGGCCCACTCGATGTCCTGCGGCCGGCCGCAGGCGGTTTCGCACTGGCGGGCGAGGGTGGAGACGGCGACGGCGTCAGTGACTGATAGGAGTGGTTTTTTCGGCCGGGAGAGGATTTCGGCGGAGCGGGTGATTTTCCATGTCTCGCCATCGACCTCGCCGGAGACGAGTTTCTCACCGGTGCCAGAGACAGCGGAAACCACGGCGACCCCGCGGTTTCCTGAGACGGGATCGGCGCTGAAGGCGACTCCGGCGCAGCGCGGTGCGATCATGCGCTGGACGAGGACGGTCGGCGCGGACGGGGCGGATAGACCGCGCTCGCGGCAATAGGTGAGGATGGCGTCGCTTTGGGCGGAGGCGCGGACTTGGGTGATTTTTCCAGCGACTTCTGAAGCGCTGACTTCGAGATGGCTTTCGAACTGCCCGGCGAAGGAATGTCCCGCGCCGTCTTCCAGGGTTCCGGACGAGCGGACGGCGAGGAGTCCCGAGCCTAGCAGCTTGATGAGGTTTTCAAGTTCGGCGGATGTCCACGACGCATCCGGCGGCACGGCGAACCACGCGGGGATATCGAATCCAAGTTCACCCAGCCGCGCCAAGGCCGCGCCTTTTCCTCCGAGGCGGGATGAGTCCGATGTGTCCGGGTGGAGGAATGGCATGGCGACGTAGCGCAGTTTTCCCGCATCCGGCGCTGCTGCAAGCCTTTCGTCTCGGGCGGCTCAATCCCGAACGGTGTCGAAGGTGATGCGGTTGTTGACCGCATCGATCCAAACGGAGTCGAAACGGCTGAGGAGCGCCGTGCCGAGCAGGCCGTCCTCGCCGGCGAAGAGGGGACGGTGGTAAACGTCGCTGGGGATGTCGGCCATGACTAACGGACCGAAGTTCACATCGATGTTGATGGTTTTGCCATCGTGCCAGAGACTGCGGAGGGCGGAGCCGCCGGGGGGCGACCAGCAGAGCGAGCGGCAGCAGCCGGTGTCCAGCCGGACGCGCTGCAAGCGGGAGTCGGCGGCGGTTAGTTCCACAAACATGGCGCCACGGCTGCGGGAGAGTGGAAGCCGGGTGGCTTGAGAACCGGGTTTTCCGGCGGGCGAGAGGTGGAGGCGGGATTGCTTGAAGTCGATCTTGATGGAGCGGCCATGGAAGAAGTCCGCGCCTAGCAGCCCGTCGATGGCGGTGCCGAGGGTGCGGGACTCACTGGCGAGATCGACGACGAGCGGGCTGGGTGAGAATCCGGGCGAATTGGGCGAGGTGCCGAGGCGGATGGTGGTGGAGGCGGCGCGGCCGGCGTTTTCGGTTCCATGGACGGTGCGGATGCGCTCGCTTGCGGTGAGGGTGAGACCAAGCTCGGTGGCGGCGTGCTTGGCCAAAACGGTTTCTCCGGCCCCGGAGTCGAGGATGAACTGAAAGGTGCGCGGGGAGCCCTGGATGGTGGCATCCACGAGGATCATGC